>JBDNEZ010000106.1:0-10175 GCA_041690095.1 Anderseniella sp. | reverse complement strand
CGGGCAAGACGACGCTGGCGGCGCGAATTCTGCACGAATATGGGGCAAAGCGGCGTCTCGCGCTGATTGTGAATGAGTTCGGTGACATCGGTGTCGACGGCGATATTCTCAAGGGCAATAATATTGACCTGGTGCAATTATCCACGGGATGTCTTTGCTGCACGTTGAAAGGGTCGCTGGAAGCTGCCGTTCTTGAGCTGGACGCAAAGTCTGACATTGATCATATTATCATCGAAGCAACCGGTGTGGCTGAACCGGAACAGGTAATGGCCTCTTTTGCGGCCGAGGAATTCGTGGAACGCTTTGAAGTCGGGCCGATGGTCACGGTGGTTGACGCCCCGAAATTCATGAAAATCCGGACCATGCTTGGGTCATTTTACGAAGCACAGGTAGAGAAGTCGGACTATGTGATTCTCAACAAGCTCGATATGGGCGATGTTGCTTTGTTCAAACAAGTACAAGCTGAAATTGAACAGTTGAACCCGAATGCCGTTATACGGTTTGCCGAGAGATGTGATGTTGATTTGAACGAGGTGCTGGACGGACCTGTCAGCACGGCGCTTCAGGACTGGCAGGCCGACGAACAGCAAGATGACCATCACGACCATGATCATCATGATCACAGTCACGCTCACGCTCACGACCATCATCATGCGTTGCATGCTCCAGCCAATTCCTTCGTTGTTGAAGTGCCGGACGATATTGACCGCGATGCCCTGATCGAGCTTTATGCCAGGGCGCCGGAAAGCCTGTGGCGGTCAAAAGGGTTTGTGAGAATAAAGGGCAAGGACCACCTTGTTCAGGTTGCAATGGGAAACGTTGAAATTACGCCAACCGAACCACGCGACCGGCACTATCTGGTTTTCATCGGGGACGGAATCGAACCGGAATTTTTCACCGGCTTGCTCAACAACTCAACCCTTAGGGAGGCTCAATCGTCATGACCTCCACGGCTACCAAGGACGGCCCCGCCCGCTCGCAGGCAGAACTTGCCTACTGGCTGTTGGCAGAACGGATCATTCGACTTGAACTGCCGCCGGGTGCCGTTCTGCTGGATCGTGATATAACGGCCGAAACCGGTATTGGCCGAACGCCGATCCGCGAGGCGATACAGCGTCTGGCCACAGAAGGGCTGACCGTTCACTATCCGCATCGCGGCGTTGTTGTTTCCGAGATCAGCGCAAGCAGCACCCGCAGCATTTATGAATTCAGGGCACTGATTGACGGTGAGGCTGCACGGTTGGCAAGCCTGCGACGGTCTGACGAAGAATCAACCACACTGACTGATATCGCAAAGGACCTGGAGGCACTGGCCAACGGGCAGGATGTCGACCGGTATGTGAGCGTCGACCGCACGTTTTACGACGCCTTGGGCGCGGCGTCCAAGAACCAGTACATTGAAGAGACCATACCGCGAATTTTCAATCTGCACTTGCGGCTATGGTTCTATATTTCACAAACACGTGGTGACTGGAGCGCACTGGCCAGAGCCCATTCAGAAATGGCAACCGAGACTGCCGATGCCATTCGCTGCAAGGATTCTGATGCGGCAAATCTCGCGGTGCGATCGTATATCGCGCAACGACAGAAAGACATGCGTAACCTGATTTAGCGTATTTTTGAAGGAGGAAATAATGAGCCGTGATCTGACCAAGGAAGAGCAACAAAAATTTGCGGAAATGTATGGCACAGGCACAAAGTGCGTTTCGTGCGGGAATGAGGACGTGATCGTCAAGATATGGGAAAAATATGGAACCAATGCGGCTGAAATCGGTGGCGATATCAGCCCGACTGGAATTGTCGGAGCATTGGTTACCTGTGATGCGTGCGAATACGCTGAAACGGTGGCGCGTGCAAGTTTGCTGAAAGCCGGCTGAACCAATCGGGAAACCAGAACAATATGCATCCACTTGGATGCATATTGTTCGTCCAACATATTGAAATCTAAAACCAGGATCCGATCAGATGAAGCCATCTGATCGGATCTTTTTCTATAGCGCTTTGGGAAAACAAGAAATGCTTCTCGGACCAGAAGCGCTTCAAAACATATGCTTTACAGCAAATTGGAATCGAGCACCTTTATCCGAACAGATGGTTCCATCTGATCGGATGATGCTCCAGGTCGCCGCGTTCAAGCCGCGACCTGACCTCTGACATATTTCAGGAATTTCAGACCGTATTCATCTTCTGCTGTCATGACGGCCGCTGCTCGTGCATATTCACCTTGATCAACTGGCGGCGCCATGATTTCCGACAATGGATTCATCAGCGGATCAATCATCAGCGCATCGCATCCCGCGTCCATACACAGGCGAATAAATGCATCATTCAGCAGCTTGCGTCGCGGCAGACCGAAGGAGACGTTGGACAGGCCGCCAAAAATGCGGACCTCTGGATATTTCTCGCGCAGACCCTTGACTGCATTGAGGAAATGCACTCCGAATTGGGGTCCTGCTCCGACCGGGAAAACCAGCGGGTCAAGAAACCGGTCGCGCATGGGAACGCCTTTTTCATCCATCATTCCCATTAGCTTGGTCAGGTTTGCAATGCGTTCGTTTTCGTCCTGCGGCATGCCGGAATCGCCTGATCCATTGGCGAAGATCAGCGCACCGGCTTCTTTTCCGATGTCGATGACGACATCGCGACCAGCTTCCAGGCTGACCGAATTAATCGCCGGGCGCGACAGCGACATGTCATAGACTTCGAGGCCGGCACGCAATGTATTGGGATCCGAACTGTCGACGGCATAAGAAACGTCCGGACATATTTTTTGAGCGGTCCTGACAATCCACCGCATGAACTCGTGGCGCTCTTCAGGGTAAACCGACAATTCATCCACACACAGGTCGATGATGTGAGAACCGGCATTGACCTGCGCCTTGATTGCCCAGGTCAGAAAGTCCATTTCCTGGTCGCGAACACCCTGACGGATGTGCCCGATGCGGGCTGAGCGAATCTGCTTTTCGTCTTCAGGGTATTGTTCCGTAACGTCGAGAAACCCGTCGCCGCCGTCCAGCGCCGGATAACGCCAGTAAACCTTGCCGTCTTTCTTCACAATATTTTTGGAATCGGCTCGAATGCGGCGCGTTGTGTTTATGTTTTCACCGATGACAATTGGATTTTCGTCTTCAAAATTCAGCATATTACCCTCGTTAAGCGTAGCGCCTGCATGGTAGAATTCATATTGCCCGCATGGATCACCCAGCGAGCAGCAGCGAAATGCTAGCATTCCTGTTTCAAGGATAGTCATACCGGGTGAGAAGGGGGGGTATTCGCTGCATGCGTGACCAGCACGTGCGTGAGCGTATACGGTTTACCTGTCGCCAGAGTTGGCTGGTACGCAGGCCCAGGGCTGGTCATGTAATAATATTCGACCACATATTGTGAGCCGAAACTGAACACCATTGGGAGGTTGCTGTGTCAAATCCGGGCGTGAAGTTATCAGACCGAATAGCGAAAATTAAAAACGCAAAACTCGTCAAGAGTTTTTGTTACTCGTGCCCATGGAACTGTCCAACCGAAGTTTATGTCCGCGACAACAAGGTCGTCTATGTCAAAGGCAATGAAGATGCGCCCAACAATATCGGCACACGGTGCTCGAAGGGCATGGCCAGTTGGTGGATGACACAAGATCCGGACCGGCTGAAATACCCGATGCTGCGCACTAACCCGAAAGGCCAACCCGGCGAATTCAAAAGAATCTCCTGGAATGAAGCCTTCACCTTTATTGCAGATAAACTGAAATCCATCGCTGAAAAGTACGGACCCGAGGCGGTCGCGCTGACTTGCCATCACGATCCCAACACGCAGTTTTACCGGCATCTTCTCGGCGATCTGTATGGCTCGCCAAACATGTACACTCATACATCAGGATGCGAAATGGATCGCCGTTCCGCATGCCTGACGTTGTTTGGACACGTGTTTCCAATGCACGATTTCGTCAACTCGAAATACGTTATTCTTTGGGGCATGAACATGCTCGGCGCCAATCAGGGGCTGTTCGAAAGCCGTGGATTGCTTGAAGCGAAGGCGCGCGGCGCAAAGATCATTGTGATCGATCCGACATTTACGGAAACCGCCCAGAAGGCCACTGAATGGATACCGATCAACCCGGGCACCGACGGGGCCATGGCGCTGGCCATGTGCCAGCACATTATTGCAAAAGGTCTGCACGACAAAGCGTTCGTCAAGAAATACTGCGAAGGTTTTGACGGGTTCCGGGATCATTTGAACGACAAAGGCTATACGCCGGAATGGGCAGCGGAAAAGTGCGGTGTTGACGCTGAAACCATAAAGCGTCTGGCGCGGGAATTCGCCAACACGAAACCCGCCATGTCGGCGATGTTCAAGGGTTCGGGATATTATACCAACGGCAATGATGCCGGCAGAGCCTGTTATATTCTGGATGCAATTTGCGGCCAAGTGGACGGACCCGGCAACCTGCACCTGAAAGACTGGGCGCCGCTTGGTATGCCGCTCGATATTCCTGAAAAGGCCAAGCGCAAACCTGAAAAACAGCCCCTGCACATAGCGATGGGATATCCGCTTGCGCCTGATCTGCCGAACGCCCAGCTGCCAAAAGCGGTGATCGAAGGCGATCCGTATCCGGTAAAGGGGCTGTTCGTGCAATCCACCAACCCGGTGATGAGCGACCCTAATCGCGACAAGATGCTCGAGATGTTCAAACATCTTGAGCTGGCCGTGGCGTGTGAAGTGCTGATGAGTGAAACCGCCCTTGAATGTGACATCGTCCTGCCGGAGACGTCATTCTACGAGATGGCCGAAGTGCGCCAGGGGCTGTGGCTGGGTGCCGAAGCCATCATCTGCCAACCCGCGATAGAGCCGGTCGGTGAATCCAAACCACCATACGAGATCGCCAAGGGCATTGCTCAAAAGATGGGATGGGGGGAACATTTCGCCTTTGAGCATTGGGAAGACTGGGCCAAAACCGCCACGGCGAACCTGCCTGGCGGATTGGAAAAGCTGAAGGAACTCGGGTTCTGGTCGCAACCGCCAAAATTCAACAAGTTGTCTGACGGCCTGGCGACCAAGACGGGCAAGATTGAAATCTACTCTCACGCCTACGCGGATGCGGGCTACAATGCCTATCCGGACTACACTGAGCGCAGCGTGCTGCCCGATGATGACTATCCATTGCAGGTGACGCATTCAAAGCTTTCGATGCACTGCAATATCGTGACGCAAAACAATCCGATGCTGATGGAAATCTGCCCCGAAAACTGGGTCGAGATCAATGCCGTCGATGCTGCCAAATACGCTATTGAAGATGATCAGATGGTCGTCATTGAGAGTCCCAAGGACAACATCACGATCCGGGCCAAGGTTGTGCAGGGGCTGGTGCCAGGTGCTGTGTCGATCCGGCATGGCCACGGCTTCGGGCATTGGGCAATGGGCTCGGTCGCCAAAGGCAAAGGCGCCCACTCCAACAACCTGATGGACAGTTATTCAAATCCGGTAACAGGCGGTAATTGCTACAACGAATGCAAGGTCCGGGTGCGCCCTGCCTGAATTAGGAGTTAACACATGCAACATGGATTCTATTTTGCAGCCGAGCTTTGCGTCAAATGTCACGCTTGTGAAATTGCCTGCAAGACCTGGAACGAAGTTGAGATTGGCCCGAGGTGGCGTGAAGTGGTCAAAGTGGAAACCGGAGAATTTCCGGACGTTCAGGCCATGAATGTGTCCATGGCCTGCATGCATTGTGGTGATGCGCCGTGCCAGACTGCGTGTCCGGTGAGCGCAATCAGCAAGCGGGCCGAAGACGGCATTGTGCTGGTCGATCCGAAAGTCTGCATTGGCTGCGGCTTTTGTTCCTGGGCATGCCCGTTCAATGCACCACAACTGACCGCGATGACCGGGAAAATGGAGAAATGCACATTTTGCCAAACTCCTGGTAGCGAACGTCCCCTTGATATGCCGAGAGCCTGTGAAGAAGTGTGTCCGACCGGGGCTATCAAGTCAGGATCGCTTGCCGAACTGGCACAGCAGAACCGCCAGAAAGTTGCGGCAAAACTGGGAGAAAGCCGGGGTATGCAAGGTTTTCCGGGCGTCGTTGTCGACGGTGCAGAACGGTTCGGCGGAAACAAATGATTGGTCCATTGGCGGCAGTTCATGTCGATTGGACGGGATCGGTCAAAACCGGTCCGGTCCACGCACTCTATTTTTTCAAAAAACGCCAGTACATCCGCTGGGACATTGAGAAAGAACAGCTGTGGTCTGGCTATCCGATGGATATTGCCGACGGCTGGCCCGGTCTACAGGATCATTTTCCGGGCGTTGAGCTTTCCGGCGCCATTCATGTTCCGGGTTGGCAGAACAAGATCTGGTTCTTCTTTCAAGGTCAGGAAGCAGCTGTCGGCTGGGATGTGGCAACCAATCAAGTTGATACAACAACAACACCGGTTCAAACTCTTTTACCATGTGCTGCGAGTGCGGGCGGCCCGTTTGCGCCGATCTATGTAGATCGTAGCGACAGCCAGACTGTGTATGTATTTCGCGGTGACGAATACACACGTTTCACCGTCACCGATGGGGCTTTGCCAAAGCAAAACGACGATGGATATCCACGAAAAATCGGCCAAGGCTGGACCGGTGGTCTGACCGTCGCACCGCGATGCGGTGTCAGTGTGAACTGGCCCAACAGAAGTTCCGCCCTCAGAAACAACAAACTCTATTTCTTCCTGGGCGATCTGTATACGCGATGGGATATCGGCAGTCATTCCAGCAATTATCGTCTGGACATTCCCGCTGGATGGGTTGGCTGGCCGCAGTTCGATTAAAACCGCGCATGATCCGGAGCCCCTTGACTTCGTTCGATATCTCGATATCTATAGAGGAATGGAGAAAACAACTGTCTTGAACCGACTCGCTGCACTGTCGCAGGAAACTCGCCTGGACATTTTGCGCTTTCTCGTGCGCACAGGACCTGATGGTGCAATCGCGGGTCGTATTGGCGAAGAACTCGGGCAAGGGTCGGCGACGCTTGCCTTTCATTTGAACATCCTGACGGCAGCGGGCCTGTTAATGCGCGAAAAACGCGGCCGGCAGAACCTGTACCGGGCAAATATCGCAGCGGTTTATGCGCTTAGTGCTTACCTTCTTGAAAATTGCTGCGCCGGGGCGGACGACCATTCCGTCGACGTCCCGGCACCATCTGTCAACCTAGCCTGAGAGGAAGGACCCCCCACCATGGCAAATATTAGAGTTTACGACCCCGCACAGTGCTGCTCGACCGGCGTTTGCGGTCCTGACGCAGATGACGCAATTGCACAGTTTTCCAGTGCGCTGGAGAAGGCCCGAAAATCCGGCGTGGCCATTGATCGCTACACGCTTGGCCACCAGCCAGGTGAATATGTGAAGAACGCCGCCGTGAAATCGCTACTCGATAGCGAAGGCGTGGATTGCCTGCCGATCGTTTTCGTCGGCGATGAAGTGTTGTCAAAGGGCGACTATCCAAGCCGGGCTGAGTTGCTGGCATCGGTGGGCATCAACGATGACGGGCCTCAAGCGGCATCGGAAACCGGTGATACTGCCAAAAAAACAGCCAGCACCTGCTGCGGATAGGACATCAAATGACATTCCTGGAAAACACCACACCCAATCTGTTCTTCACCGGCAAAGGCGGGGTAGGTAAAACATCAACCAGCTGTGCGTCAGGTGTTCGCCTGGCCGGCCTCGGCAAAAGGGTGCTTTTGGTTTCAACCGATCCGGCGTCCAACCTCGAAGAGGTCTTTGATCAGGCAATCGGCAATGAGCCGACTGAAGTTGCAACGGCTCCCGGCCTTTTCGCCCTGAACGTCGATCCCGAAGCAGCCGCTGAAGCCTATCGCGAAAAACTGATCGGGCCATATCGCGGCGTCCTGCCTGAAACCGCAATCGCCGCAATGGAAGAGCAGATGGCGGGAGCCTGCACCGTCGAGATCGCAGCTTTCAATGAATTCGCCCGGCTTCTGGGAGACCCGACCGCAATTGCAGGGTTTGACCATGTCATTTTCGACACGGCACCGACCGGTCATACGCTGCGTCTGCTGACGCTGCCGACGGCGTGGTCGGGATTCATCGAAAACGCGAGTGCAGGTACCTCCTGTCTCGGTCCGCTGCAGGGCCTGGTTGAACAGCGCGAATTGTACGCTTCGACCGTTGATGCACTGTCGGATTCTGTCAAGACAACCGTTGTGCTGGTGTCACGTCCCGAGCAATCGTCCCTCGCTGAGGCATCTCGAACTGCGGAAGAATTTCACGCTCTTGATATTACCAATCAGCAGCTCGTAGTGAACGGCGTGTTCAAGGCAAATGACAGGTCAGACCCTATAGCGGTTGGCCTTGAATTGCGGGGCAGGGAAGCCCTTGACTCGCTTCCGCCGGGGCTGGCGAGCCTGCCGCGTATTGATCTGCCGCTGCGTCCGCGCCAGGTGGTCGGTATACAGGCATTGAAAGGCTTTTTCATCCCGGAATTCAAGCTTCCCGAGATTGCAGCGCAGGCCCCCGACATTGGCGGGTGGTCTAGTTTCGATGATCTTGTGGACAAACTCGATGGTGACGGCGGGGTCATCATGACCATGGGCAAAGGTGGCGTCGGCAAGACGACTATCGCGGCGGAAATTGCCCGGGCGCTGGCCGATCGCGGACGCAAGGTGTTGCTGACCACAACCGATCCGGCCGCACATGTTGCAGACGCAGCCGGTGATGTGCCTTCAAATATGAAAGTGGCTCGTATTGATCCTGAGAAAGAAGTGGCCAATTACCGAGAGCGGGTTCTGGCTACGACAGGCAAGAATCTGGATGCAGATGGTCTGGCGTTGCTGGAAGAAGATCTGGCATCACCGTGCACCGAAGAGATCGCCGTGTTCCAGGCTTTCGCGGAAACCGTAAATGAAGCGACAGACCGGATCGTTGTTATGGATACAGCGCCAACGGGTCATACGATCTTGCTGCTGGATGCAGCGCAATCCTACCACAAGGAAGTGAGCCGTCAGGCCAAGTCGGTGTCGGATTCCGTCCTGAAGCTGCTGCCGCGCCTTCGCGACAGCAATTTCACCCGGATTATTCTGTGTGCCTTGCCGGAAGCCACGCCAGTGCATGAGGCTGGACAGCTTCAGTCGGATCTTCGGCGAGCGGGAATTGAACCGTTCGCATGGGTCGCAAATCAGTCTCTGTCGCCGCTTCACGTAACCGACCCGGTTCTGGTTGCCAGGCGTGCCCAGGAAAACCGGTATCTGACTGAAATCAAGGAAGAACTGTCAACCTATCCGGTGCTGATTGAACTGAAAACGAGCATGCCGGTGCACAGTGAGTTGCGCAAATCAGCCTGACCAGATCTGATGCCTGATTGTAGGGGCGGATTTCATCCGCCCCTTTTTCGTGCGCTGGTCGTCGAGCCACCGCGCTGTCACTGAGATCTGGTATTGGTATCACAAGGTTGCTCTACCATTTTGGAAGCGATCAGGTTCATGATTTTCGGTTGTTTCAACCAAAAACCATCCTGATCTGAGCGCCGGTAAACGAACTACCAGATAATACCTACTCATGCATTCGCATGTTTTCCGGGTGTCTCTAAGCTGGCATCTCCCGCCTCGAACATACGTTCTGTGTTCGATCTGCACTGATGCCGTGCCGAGTTTCAGCGCTCCGGCAAGGAATCCTGATCGCTCATCCGTCTTCCGGAAAGCACGCCTTGCGTACAGTTTTTCCCTGAATTCAGCCAAATATATGTATGTTCGTTGCGTGCATCTGCAGATTGAACATGGACATCGCAGGAAATTGACAGGGGGGGCCGATTCGGGGGAATGCAAGGTTTGGCAACTTAGCTGCATTTTTCATAAATGCTTCGGACGCCGAGTTGAGAACTTCCAGCAAAAACAGTTGGTTTAAGTCTGCAGGTGTACTGACCCATAAAAGTGGGCAGCAAAAATCAGGGAGGGACCATGCTAGGCCAGCTAATTTTGAGTGGGCTTGCGACAGGGAGTCTTTACGCCCTCACCGCAATCGCGGTGGTTGTCGTGTTTCGTAACACACGCACCATAAACCTGGCGCAGGGTGATTTTGCGATGGTCGGGGCGTTTCTGGGCATCATTTTTCTCAAGGACTGGGGCCTGAATTATTTTGCCATGCTGCTTCTGGTGGTGGCTTGCTGCATGCTGCTCGGCATGGTCGTT
>JBDNEZ010000105.1:0-4830 GCA_041690095.1 Anderseniella sp. | reverse complement strand
CGACCCATTTCACCGGAGCGATTTTTTCCGCCGGCAAGGGGCGTGTCGCGCCGTGGTACCTGTACCACAAGCGGCGCGCAACGTAGCCGGCGGGAAACAACGCCCGGCCCTTCGGGTGGGTCATAGCGGCCCATCGGGTGCGTTGCATTGCTTGCCCGATGCACCCCATCGCGCTGCGCACCGCGCCTAGAGCAACATGGGTTCTATTGAACCCATGTTGCTCTAACACTTTGGAAGCGATCAGGTTTATGAATTTTGGTTGAATCAACTAAAATTCATAAACCTGATCTAGCCGAGTGAACCGCTATGATCCCATGAAACGGGTCGCTGTTACTGAGATCTGGTATTAATTCATGATCATCCCCTTTTGCGGGTGGGCAACCTCGTGCTAGCAATGCATTCATGACAAACAGCATCACCCACCTTGAAAAACTCATCTCCTTCAACACCGTCAGCCGAGACTCAAATCTGGCCTTGATTGACCATGTCGTCGAACTGTTGAAACCGCTGGGTTTTCGCATTCTGCTGGCCCCGTCGGAAGACGGCAAAAAGGCCAATCTCTACGCCTCGATTGGTCCCGAAGACGTGCCCGGAGTTGTGCTTTCGGGCCATACCGACGTGGTGCCGGTGGAAGGTCAGGCCTGGTCGTCTGATCCGTTTGTCATGCGCGCCGACAAGGGCCTCCTGTATGGGCGCGGCACGGCCGACATGAAGGGCTTCATTGCATGCTGCATCGCCATGGCGCCACGCGCCGCGCACCTGAAGGAAAAGCTGTCGGCGCCAGTACATTTTGCGTTTTCCTATGATGAGGAAATTGGCTGCGTCGGCGTGCGCCGTCTGATCGACATGCTGGAACCGGTATCGCCGAAGCCACGCTGCTGCATAATCGGTGAACCAACGCTGATGCAGGTTGTGACCGCCCACAAGGGCAAGGCCGGAGAGCGGGTAACCTGTACCGGTCTTGAAGCCCACTCAAGTCTTGCACCAACCGCGATCAACGCCGTTCACCTGGCCATTGACCTGATCAATGAAATCAGACGGCTGCAGGCAGAAGTGGCAGAAACAGGCACAAGGGACGGCGATTATGACGTGGCTTACACCACGCTGCACGCTGGCAATCTGCATGGTGGCGAAACCCTCAACATCGTACCCAACCTGGCTCAATTCGAATATGAAATCCGCCATCTTCCGGCCGATGATCCACAAGCCCTGATAGATCGCATTCACGCGAGGGCAGACGAACTGGTAAGCGAGGCGCGCAAGGTGTTTCCCGGTGCCGACATCAAATTTGCGCCCGGAACAGTCTATCCCGCGCTGGATACCGCGCCGGACGCAGAAGTGGTCAACTATGTAAAATCACTCACTGGTGGCAACTCCACCGGCAAGATCGCCTTTGGCACCGAGGGCGGGCTGTTTCAGACCCGGCTTGGCATTCCCACCGTCGTGTGCGGCCCCGGCTCCATCGGCGTTGCTCACAAACCCGATGAATATGTCGCGGAGACCGAAATGGCCGCCTGCGACAAGATGCTGGAAAAGCTGCTGGACGATTTGACCAGCTAGGGTGGCCTCTCACCTCACCTGCCGAATTACCGCCGCAATATCTCCCCTGAATTTCCATATTTACCGGCAAGGCTGACGGTCGGACGGCTATTACTGCCCGACAGGGAGGTTAGTTGTGTTGCGTACCCCTATAGCGGCCCTCACCGCCGCGCTGATGCTCACTGCGGTGTCGAGCCATGAATCGCTGGCCGCCGATCCGCACTGGTTTTATGATAATGTTGCCGCGCCATCCTATGATGACCGCTACAGCGACGACCAGCGCGGCAACTGGCGGAACCGGCGCGGGCCTGAACCAAAATATTCGGTGTATCAGCGCGAACCTGACGACCAGCACCGCCGCTCGCGCCGTCGTGATGGTTACGACACCGGCAGGCTATCGTGCCTGCAGGCGGTTGGATACCTGAAAGACGCAGGCTTCCGGCATATCGAAGTCGTCGACTGCCGCAATGGCAGCTATGTCTATGACGCGGTGCGGAACCGTGAACCCTGGCGCATCCGCGTCAGCCGGGCCTCCGGCGGCATCGTCAATGCCGAACCGCTGGGAGATTAGAGTATCCGTAAATCTCGGCCCATTTGAGCAGCACCGGCAACACGGGTTGCATGTGTTCACGGTAGCGCTGCCAGCGACCATCGGCGCGGCCGTAGATTGGCTGAACGACCTGATGATAGCTGGGAGTGCCGATGTGCTTGCGATCAAGCGCGGTCGCCTTGTAATCCGTCATGGCATCTTCCCACTCCAGCCCGAGAAACTCCAGCACCTGGCCGACGGTTGCCTCGAGATCGGCCACTATCTGTTCGTATTTGACGGTGTGTAGCGGCAGATCCAGGCATTCGCGATAAGTGGCCCACAAGGACATCACCTTGTCATAGCACTGCACCGCACTTTTCAGGTCGAGAAAATTGGACATGGCATTGTTGAGCCGGAAGTCTTGCATGAAACAGCTCAGCACACAGTCGCACGGGTGGCGCAGAACCAGCAGGAACCTGGCGTTCGGGAAAACCTTGCTGATCAATCCGGCCTCGACAATGTTGAGCGGCAGCTTGTCGATGACGACCTGGTCCGCGCCAGCCATGTCCGGCAAATGTTGGCGGAGGCTGGTCATGTAGGCCGCGCGCAGGTCCGCCACCTGCTGATCCGTCAGATTTTCATGATTGAGGGATTGATCCGCCTGCCAACTCCGGGCTAGCCTGACCATTTTCTGCACCATCGGCTTTTCCTCGACCACCGATATCCGGCTGTGGCTCAACAAAACAGTGTCCAGCAGCGTCGTACCGGAGCGCGGAAATCCGATCAGAAACACCAATTGCGACGCGCCCGGCTGCCCTGGCGGCCTGTTCGGTCTTACGCGTCGCACTGATTTGTAGGCAGCCTGCAGATCATCCAGTTTCGCGATAAACCTGTCGGGCTCCAGCTTGCGCCCGCCTGCAGCCTTTTTTGCCCAGGAGTTGGCTTCCACGAACGCCTCACAACTGGCCGACGTGTCCTTGAGGCGGTCACATATGTCACCCAGCAGATACCAGTATGCAGAGTTCTGTTGTGCCTGGGCGGGATGAAACTTGCCGACAGCGGACAGTGTCCTGCGCGCTTCGTCCAGATCATTGTCGCGCCGCAGCAATTGCGCCTGCCGGATGGCAAGCCTGATGTCGTCCGGCCGGCACACAGTGCGGGCGTGGGCAATGGCTTGTCTGAGGACATCGGTCTGGTTGGTCTTTTCCAGCACTTCACACAGATTGTCGTGTGCCTCGACAAAGTCGGGCCGTAACACCAGTGCGCGGCGAAAACAGGCTATGGCTTCATCGGTCTTGCCGAGCCGGAACAGCACGCCACCCAGATTGTTGTGCGCCGTGTCATCTTCCGGCACCGCCTCGGCCAGTTGCTGAAACAGTTTTCCTGCCGCATGCAACTCGCCAAGCCCGCGCAAGACAACGGCCAGGTTGAAAACCACGTCCGGATCGTTCGGTCTGATCTGAAGGGCGCTCCGGTAGCTGGCCAGCGCGGCATCCAGGTCACCGTTGTCGCGCAACGCGTTGCCAAGATTGAAATGCACATCGCAATTGTCCGGTTCCAGGGCAATGGCGCGGCGATAACTGTCAATCGCGGCCTGTAGGGCGCCCTGTTCAGCAGCAATGACACCGTGGACATTGTGGATAATAGCGACATCGGGATGGCTTTTGCACAGACGCTGCGCCATCCGGACAGCCCGATCGAGTTCACCTGCCTCAAATACCTCAATGACCGCGCCGATTTGGCCGTCAAGCGTGCTATCTGCCTGCATCGTACGCCTCTAGATCAGGATGATTTTTGGTTGAATCAACCAAAAACCATAAACCTGATCGTTTCCAAAGTGTTAGAGCAACTTTATGGGTTCGGTTGAACCCATGTTGCTCTAACCTGCTGTTGATCGCAATCGCGCCTTCATAATTCCGACCCTTGCGTTCGTGACCTGACCCTTCAGCTCTGTGTATCGCAGGCAGGCCCCATGAGGCAAACTTTCCGGTCTGCGCAGTTTGTTCGACACAGCCTCTTCCCACCATCCCGACACTCGATAGACTGTCGCAAAACAACAAACCGGATATTCTCACCTGTGACATCACAAACCGTAGCCTTCCCGTATCTGTTCACGCCTTTGAAAGTCGGCCGCCACACCGTGCCCAACCGCCTGTTGATGGGCTCCATGCACACCGGGCTTGAAGAACAGGGCGAAGCTGGTCTGGCTCGCCTGGCAGCGTTTTACGCCGAGCGTGCGCGCGGCGGATGCTCGTTGATGGTGACGGGTGGTTTTTCACCCAATGCTGAAGGCCGGCTCAGTGCCGAAGGCGGCTTTCTGGTTGATGCAGATGCCGATCATCATCAGCAGGTCACAGACGCCGTTCATGGCGAAGGCTCGCGCATCATGCTGCAACTGCTGCACGCGGGCCGGTATGGCTATCACGGTGACATCGTGGCGCCATCAGCCATCCGCTCGCCGATCAACAAGAACACACCGCGCGCGATGACCGAAGACGCCATCCAGCGCACGATTTCCGAGTATGCCCACGCCGCGCAGATTGCGCTCGCTGCAGGATATGACGGTGTCGAGATCATGGGATCCGAAGGCTATCTGATCAACGAATTCACCGCGCCCTGCACCAACCGACGCAGCGACAGGTGGGGTGGTTCGTTTGAAAACCGCGCCCGGTTTCCGGTTCAGGTCATCAAGGCGGTGCGCGCTGCAACCGATCCGCAGTTCATCATCATGTTCCGGCTTTCGGTGCTTGACATAGTGCAGG
>JBDNEZ010000104.1:0-5119 GCA_041690095.1 Anderseniella sp. | reverse complement strand
TGCAAAACTGGTGGGCGAGACACTCAAGACCGTTCGCCGGGGGCATGTGGATCAGGGGTTGAGCAGCGATGCGTTTTCTGCATCGTTCATTTTTGGCGGCCAGATCGGCCAGCAGGAACCGCGGCTCTACCAGATTTATTCTGAAGGCAATTATATCGAAGCCAAGCAGGACACTCCGTTTTTCCAGATCGGCGAACACAAGTACGGAAAACCCATTCTGGACAGGGTGGCCAATCAGGACATGAGACTGGGCGAGGCAGCCAAGCTGGTGTTGCTGTCCTTCGATTCAACGCTGCGCTCAAACCTGTCAGTCGGCATGCCGATAGACTTGGTGGTCTATAATACTGACAATCTCAGCATAGACCGGGTGCGCCGTATCGAGCAGGATGATCCGTATTTCCGCTCCATATCGCAGAAATGGTCGGAAGCGCTGCGGTCAGCATTCGAGAAAATCGAGGAGTTTGACATTTAGCCATGATCGATCTTGAGGCTGAGTACAACAATCGCGCCCGGGTGCCGGGCCATGAACAGGTTGTCGCTGGCTGGACAAGCGATGCAGCGAGCTATCGCGAGGCTGCAGCGTGTGATCTGGACATTGCCTATGGAGAACATGAACGGCAAAAATATGACTTTTTTCCTGCTAATGGCCGCGATGATGCGCCGATCGTGGTGTTTGCCCACGGTGGTTACTGGCAAGCACTGGATCGCATCTCTTTCTCGCATGTTGCGTCAGGAGTGGCAGCACATGGTCTGGACATGGCGATCCCGTCTTACCGGCTCGCACCACAAGTCAGTGTTCAGGACATCATTGATGACATGCGCAGCTTCTGCCTGAGCCTGTGGAAACTTCATGGCCGCAAGCTTGTCGTGACCGGCCATTCTGCCGGCGGGCATCTGGCAGCAGCCATGTTTGCGACTGACTGGACAGCCCATGGCGGGCCTGATCGACTGGTTGTCGCCGGTCTGGGCATCAGCGGCCTTTACGATTTGCGTCCGCTGATGCCGATCAGCATCAATCAGCGCATTGGCATAGATGACAAGATTTCCATGCAGTGCAGCCCCCTGCTGTGGCCGGCACCAAAGCAGGGACGATTTGAAGCATGGGTGGGTGGAGCTGAATCGCGCGAGTATCATCGCCAGAGCGAAACCCTGGCAGCGTGCTGGAGCGGCGCCGGCCTGGCGGCCGACTGGTGTGCGGTGGGCGACGACAATCATTTTACAATTGTCCGGCATCTGGCAGACGGGGCGAGCAACATGACACGAGCGCTGGTCAACATGTGCGAAACTGAATGAGCAACGATTTGAAGACGGTTGAAACCCCATCCGGCAAAGGCGCGGCAGACGAAAACTTTCCGGTCGGATCATTCCTGCTACCCAAGCGACTTCGTCCGCATGTGAAGACATATTATGCCTTCGCCAGGGCTATCGACGACATTGTGGATAATCCAGACACGTTGCCGCAAGACAAGATTGCCGGTCTGAACGCGATGGATGATGCCTTGCTGGGACGCAATCGGGAACCGGATGAAGCCCTGGTCAAGGCAACGGCGCTGCGCGCCAGCATGCTGGAAACCAATGTCGACCTGGCTCATGCGAGCGACCTTGTGTCTGCTTTCAGGCAGGATGCCGTACAGAACCGCTACAACACATGGGATGACCTGATCGATTACTGCATGCGTTCAGCGTCGCCGGTCGGAAGGTACCTGCTGGAATTGCATGGCGAGAACAAGGCTCATTTTGAATACTCCGACGCCTTGTGCAATGCGCTTCAGGTCATCAACCATCTGCAGGACTGCGCGGACGATTTTCGAGACCTGGACCGGTGCTATTTGCCGCAGGATTGGTGCAACGCGGCGGGAGCAAATGTCGAGATGTTGCGCGAAGAAGCATCGCCGCCTGCACTGCGGTCAGTTCAGATGAAATGCTTCGAAGAAACCGAATCCCTGCTTCGAATTGCCGACAATCTGCCCGGAAAACTGAAAACCAAATCACTGGCAATGGAGTCCGGTGTCATTATTTCCATTGCCTGGAAACTGGTCGACAAACTGAAGCGGGAAGACCCGGTTGCCGGGAGGGTTGAACTTTCTAAATTGCAATTCATGCTCTATGGTCTCAAAGGTGCCATAAAGGGCCTGTTGTAAGAGGAACGGTAGGGCGATGCATGGGGTCAGGTCCCGGGTACAGAGATGCTACCAAGGCAGAGGTTGGCTCGCATGCGATATTGGTATAAAGACCGGGGTCTCATGAAGTGGCTTTGCCCTGGCGCCTGTCGCATATTTGCGGCTGGCAGACACCTTGAGCGAATTGGTGGCGATCCGCCTCGCCGATTGAAGATCAACGTAAAACGACAAAAGAGCTGACATGCCAATATCGACACCACTACTTGACACAATTGCCTTTCCAGCCGACCTCCGAAAACTCAAACCGGAAGATCTTCTGCAGGTGGCCAGTGAACTGCGTGCCGAAACAATTGACGCTGCGGCAGAATCCGGCGGACACTTCGGAGCAGGTCTCGGCGTGGTCGAACTGACTGTTGCGCTGCACTATGTCTATAATACCCCGGCTGACCGGCTGATCTGGGACGTGAGCCATCAGGCCTATCCGCACAAGATCCTGACAGGCCGCCGCGATCGCATCCGCCAGATTCGTCAATCCGATGGTCTTTATGGTTTCACCAAACGCACCGAAAGCGAATACGATCCGTTTGGTGCGGCTCACTCTTCAACGTCCATTTCAGCTGGTCTTGGCATGGCCGTTGCCCGCGACCTGATGGGCAAGGACAACCATGTCATTTCAGTTATCGGAGATGGTTCGATGAGTGCCGGCATGGCCTATGAAGCCATGAACAATGCAGGTGCCCTGGACAGCCGCATACTTGTGGTGCTGAATGACAACGGCATGTCGATCGCGCCGGGCGTTGGCGCGCTGACCAATTATCTGTCGTGGCTCGTGTCCACGCATCCGTTCCTTTCATTGCGCGAAATCGCACTGCAGCTATCCAAGAAATTCCCGAAAACCCTGCGCAAAGCAGCAGAGCGTGTCGATGAATATGCTCGCGGCATGGTCATGGGCGGCACCTTGTTTGAAGAGCTGGGCTTTTATTATGTCGGTCCTGTTGACGGCCATGACCTTGACACGCTGGTGCCAATTCTTGAAAATATTCGCGAAGCCAAGGAAGTTGGTCCGGTACTGCTGCATGTCGTTACGGAGAAGGGCAAAGGCCATCCGTTCGACGAAACCAGCAAGGAAAAACATCACGCGGTCGGCAAATTTGACCCGGTCACCTTCGATGTAAAGAAGGGCTCCTCAAATGCACCAAGCTATACATCGGTATTCGCCCGCTCGCTGATCGCGCATGCCGAAGCAGATGACAAGATCATTGCCATCACCGCAGCGATGCCATCAGGCACCGGCGTCGACAAGTTTGAAGAATACTTCCCGGATCGCACGTTCGATGTGGGTATTGCCGAACAGCATGCAGTGACATTTGCCGCCGGCATGGCAACTGAAGGCTTCAAACCGTTCGCTGCGATCTATTCCACTTTCCTGCAACGCGCTTATGATCAGGTCGTGCACGATGTTGCACTGCAGAAACTTCCGGTACGCTTCGCCATTGACCGGGCCGGTCTGGTTGGCCAGGACGGCGCAACCCATGCCGGCAGCTTCGATGTTGCCTATCTTTCCTGTCTGCCGAATATGGTGGTCATGGCGGCTGGCGACGAGGCAGACCTGATGCACATGGTATCCACCGCTGTTGCCTATGACGAAGGCCCCTGCGCATTCCGCTATCCGCGTGGTGAGGGCATGGGCGTTGAAATGCCTGAAACCGGCACACCACTTGAAATCGGCAAGGGCCGTATCATGGTCGAAGGCAACAAGGTGGCGCTGCTCAATCTGGGCGGACGTCTTGGAACCTGCCTGAAGGCGGCTGAAGATCTGAAACAGCGCGGCGTATCGACAACGGTTGCCGATGCCCGTTTCGCCAAGCCACTGGACACGGACCTGATCATCAAACTGGTGAAAAACCATGAACTGGTGATCACCATCGAGGAAGGGTCCATTGGCGGCTTCTCCAGCCATGTTCTGCACTATCTTGCAGCAAACGGCATGTTGCAGGGTGGCGCGGTGGTCAAACCAATGACTTTGCCGGACGCCTTCATCGGGCACGGCGCACCGGACTGGCAGTACAGACAGGCCAGACTGGAAGCCGACGACATTGTGATGGAGGTGTTGCGCGGCCTCAAGCTTGACAAAAAAGTGCTGGAATTCGCAGCCAGAAACTGATCTCACGTCTGTAACAAGAGAACAGTCCTGCCACCAAACCGCAATTCCCACAGGCCAGCATCTGGAAGATCATGGCAAACACTACGCAGATAGCTTCGTCCGGCGCATCACCGGCAGCCGAAGCCCGCATGATAGCCCAAACAGTCCGCGATGCATCGACATCGTTTTATTGGGCTATGCGTATCCTGCCAAAATCCCAACGCCAGGCGATGTTCGCGGTTTATGCATTCTGCCGCAATGTTGATGATATTGTTGACAGTGAACAGCTTGATGCGCCGGAAAAGCGCAGACAGTTGACCGCATGGCGACAGGAAATAGACGCACTTTATGCAGGCCACCCCAGACGCCCGGAAACGCGTGCGCTGGTAACGCCCATGCAGGAGCTTTCATTACGCCGCGATGACTTTTTGGATGTCATTGCGGGGATGGAAATGGATGCAGGCGATCCTGTCGTCGCGCCACCCATGGAAACATTTGATCTGTATGTAGACCGGGTAGCGTGCGCTGTCGGCAGATTGTGCGTGTGTGTGTTCGGCGATCCAACGGATTACGGTACCGCTGTTGCCCATCACACGGGCCGCGCGTTACAAATCACCAACATACTCCGCGACGTCGATGAGGATGCAGGCATTGGCCGTGTTTACCTGCCGCGTGAATTGCTCGAAAAGCATGATGTAGATTTTTCAGACCCGGTAAAAATCACTTCGCAGCGCGGCTATATCGCCATGTGGCGGGAACTGGCTGCGATCGCGCACAGTGAGTTTGAGCATGCAGAAGAGGCCATGAGTGCGTGCCGCAAGGACGGCATGCGCCCTGCCCGCATCATGAAGGCCGT
>JBDNEZ010000103.1:0-6638 GCA_041690095.1 Anderseniella sp. | reverse complement strand
TGCGGAAGGCTATGAAGGCGAAGTGCTGGCGACCTGTTTTCCGGCACGGCGCATGCAGATTCGCAAACCGGAACAGATTGACGGGCTTGTCGGGTTCTATGCTCTGGCCATCGAGACGGCGATTACCTCAGGCACCTGGGAAGCGACACAGGCCAGTGCCGCCATTGCACAAACCGCGCAACGCATCGTGTCCGGCGGTGCGCGGTCTGCTTTCGCGCTGTGCCGGCCGCCGGGTCATCACGCTGCCAAGGACATGTATGGCGGGTATTGCTTCCTCAACAATGCCGCCATCGCGGCCCAGATGTTCCTCAATGACGGTGCCAAAAGGGTCGCGATTCTTGATCCGGATTTCCATCACGGCAATGGCACGCAGGACATTTTTTATGATCGTGATGATGTCCTGTTCGCGTCGCTGCATGGCGCGCCAGAACACGCGTTTCCGCACTTTCTCGGCTACGAAGACGAGAAAGGTGCAGGCAAGGGAGAAGGCTTCACGGTGAACTATGCCATGCCGCCGGGCACCGGATATGACGCGTGGGGCAGTGCCATGGATGATGCGATAAAGCGCATTGCAGCGTATTCGCCGGATGCACTGGTGGTGTCGCTGGGGGTAGACACGTTCGAGCGCGATCCGATCAGCTTCTTCAAGCTCAAATCCGATGACTTCACGGACTATGGCGGACGGATCGCGAAGCTGAAACTGCCGACGGTGATCTGCATGGAAGGCGGTTATGCGGTGGAAGAAATCGGGATCAACACGGTGAATGTGCTGGAAGGCTTCGAGAATGGCTGACCCGAAAGCGGCGACGCCGGATGACAGGCGTGTTGGCGAGCTCATGCGGCCACCCGGCGATGTCATGCGGCTGGCCCGCATGGGGGCGTCACATCAGACACGGCTGTCGTTCATGCGAGCCATATTGCGCAGAGTGAAGCGCGAAGGCTGGAAGGTCAAACGCACCGTATGGGAGGTGGATGACAGCGGTGTTGGTGTTGGAGTCTACGAAGCACGTGCGCCTGAGCGCGTCTATTCACTGATCGCCTTTGCCAACGATCTGCCGCCGCAAAAGCGTTCCGACCGGGTTATCGCCACAGAGTGGGATGCATCGTTTGCCCTGTTCGACGGGGTTCCGGCGCAGGCGGATATTGACCGGTTGCGCGATAATGTACCAAAGCAGGAAGCAGGCCGATGTGCGGCAAGCGAACTGGTGCTGTCACGCGCCAACAGGTCTGTGCGCCTGTTTGATCATGTCGTTGGCTGTCTGTCGCAGGGCCGCCAGCCGGACGTTTCGGAAATTGACAAGGTCGGCTACCTGATGCGCACCACTGCGGTTTACGGCAATGGCAAGTTCGGTCTGGCGGATCGCGACCTGTATTGCATGCGTGAAGAGGCCGGCGGCCCGTTCAGGGTTGAATTGCTGGCAGTATGGCTGATCCGGGCATTCACCGTGGACATTGTCGAGCATATGGCGCGGGTCAAGGGGGGCGCAGATGCGGTGGCCCTGAACCGTGACATCCGCCGGCGGCTGGGGGTCGGTAATTCAACCGGACTTGGCATGGCGCCGTTTCTGGTGACGCATCCTGCCCTGCTCAATGCCTGGATTTTGGCCAGGGAAACGGCGCTGGCGCGGGTTCGCGCGTTGCCGCATGCTGACACTGCCTCGATCGGACATTTTCGCGAGCAGTTGGACCGGGCTCATGCAGGTCTTGAACGCTGGCACACCCCGGACGAGCGCCAGTCAATGCGCGTGCGTGAACTCGCCAAAGACTTTGACAAGCTGAAAAACCATCTTGAGAGGCAACATTTCAACGGTGTGGAACCGTGGAATGACCTGTACTTGTGGGCGGCATCCAATCTCACGCTGGAGGGGCAGGAGGCGGTGTGTTCCCTGATGATCGAACCACACGGCGATCTGGTTGATGATCTGGCCGGTGAAATGGCAGCGGATGAAGGACAAAACTTTGTCATAGACGGGCAGATGCACACTGCAAGCCTGTTGGAGCTGGCCCGCAGGCATTTTGATTGGGCGCTGGCGATGGACTTCACCTCGGCCGATCAGACCGCCCGGTTCTGGTATGTGTCGGAAGAAAAACTCGAGCCTCGCCTGGGCGAACGGCATGAAGAACCCGGTGGCGAGCTTGAACAACGCCTCGGGGTAGCCCGCGAGGTTGCCGTGATGACGGCGGCGCTTGAGAAACAGCCCGCAACAACGCTGCTGGCCGAATTCCTGTTGCGGTACCCCGAGCATCGCCACGCCGCACGCCGGGTGCAGGTCGCTGCCCGGCTGCCCTATGCTGAAATACACGATAATGTATTGTCGGCGTGCATGATGCCGATTGACATGCTGCGCTGCAAACTGGCGTTTTTCGGTGCGTCGCGGTTTGACCCGAATTCTGATCGCTGGGTGCGTATAACCATGTATGCGGATGCACCATTTCCCGATGAAATTGTCGATATGGACGCAGATGACTGGGCCTGGCCACAGTTTGATGAAACCCGCTCCGCATGAGGGTTTCCATCAACGAGGCTGAAGTCATGGCGACAAAGGCCGCCTGGGGTGCCGGACGCCCATGGGGGCTGGCGCAGGAGGCGGGCCGGGCCGTGGCCTGGTTAGAGGCCATGCGGCTGCCCGGTGCCGTGTCCCTGCTTGCGCTGCTGGTTGCCAGCGATGCTGTGTCGTGTGAACAAATGCGCCCCGTTGCCACCAGGGACGGGGACTGGCATGGGGCAGGTCCGTTGTGCCCGATCCTTGCCGGTGCCTATATTTCTGATGGTGGCGGAGAGCAATTTGTCTCCAGTTTACGTAAGGTTTACTCGCCCTTGCTGTTGTTGCCTTTCGCAAGCCTGGCTTGCCCTGGCGTGCAGGTGGCATGGAGCACCACCTCGATTGTTGCCAATCGTGTGCAAGCGTCGGTTGAGGGCTCAGGGCTGAGCGATGGCATTGCAGAGACCGTGCTTGTTGCGCCGGCACCATCTTCACAGCCGGCCATGCTGACTATCACTCATGCATTGCGGACAGGACCGGTGGACATTGCTGATGAAATATGGGAAGCCCTGTCAGCCTTCGCACATCGCACCTACGTACCCGCCAGTGAAACCTCGCGGGTCAAGGGAGCAGGTGCCGGCCTGACCGACAATGATTAAACTTTTTCCCGGCTTCCATCATGGCTCAACCGCCGCTTCTGACATTGCAGGATATCACGCTGACATTCGGCGGCAGGCCGTTGCTGGCAGGTGCCGATCTGAGCGTGTCCGCAGGTGAACGCATCTGTCTGGTGGGGCGCAATGGCTCGGGCAAGTCCACCTTGCTGAAAATCGCTTCCGGTGATGTCGAGGCAGACACCGGAACGCGGTTTGTGCAGCCCGGCGCCACGATCAGACATCTCTTGCAAGAACCTGATTTTGCAGGGTTTTCGACGGTACGTTCGTATGTTGAATCAGGTTTGACCGAGGGAGATGACGAATACCGCGCCAGTTACCTGTTGGAGCAACTGTCACTGACTGGTGACGAGGATACCGCCAGGCTTTCAGGTGGCGAGGCACGCCGCGCAGCCCTGGCTCGGGTGCTGGCGCCGGAACCGGACATCCTGTTGCTGGACGAACCGACCAACCACCTTGATCTACCTGCCATCGAGTGGCTGGAAGCGGAGTTGAAATCACTTCGCTCGGCGCTGGTGATGATCAGCCATGACCGCCGGTTTCTGGAAAATCTGTCGCAGGGAACCATCTGGCTTGACCGGGGCACGGCCCGGCGCATGGATCGCGGCTTTGCACACTTTGAAGCGTGGCGCGATGAAGTACTTGAAGACGAGCAACGCGAGCAGCACAAGCTGGACCGGAAGATTGTTCGCGAGGAACACTGGTTGCGCTACGGCGTTACCGCGCGCCGCAAGCGCAATGTGCGCCGTCTGGGTGACCTTGAAGCACTGCGGGAAAAACGCCGTACCGCCATGCGCGCGCAGGGGAATGTGAACCTGTCGGCCGGTGATGCCGACGCGTCCGGCAAGCTGGTGATCGAAGTGAAGGGCCTGTGCAAATCGTTCGGCGAGCGATCGATTGTGAGCGACCTGAACCTGCGTGTGCAGCGCGGTGACCGCATTGCCATTACCGGGCCGAACGGGGCCGGCAAGACAACCCTGATACGCCTGATTACCGGACATTTGGCGCCTGATGCAGGCACGGTACGTCTCGGCACGAATCTTGAAATCGTGTCACTGGAACAGGACCGGACCTCGCTGACACCGGGAACGAGTTTGCGTGATGCGCTCACCGGCGGCGGCTCGGACCAGGTGATCGTCAACGGTGAGGCGCGTCACGTCATGTCCTGGATGCAAGATTTTCTGTTTCGCCCGGAACAGGCACGCACACCGGTCGACGTCCTGTCGGGTGGCGAACGCGGCCGCATCATGCTGGCACGCGCATTGTCGAAACCATCCAATTTCATGGTGCTCGATGAACCGACCAATGACCTTGACCTGGAAACCCTGGACCTGATGCAGGAACTGCTCGCCTCTTATACCGGCACTGTGCTGCTGGTCAGCCATGACCGCGATTTCATAGACAAAGTAGCCACGTCAACCCTGGCATTCGAGGCCAATGGCGTGTGGCGCGAATATCCCGGTGGGTACACTGACATGATGCGTCAGGCAGGTGATGCACGCGCAGAAGTCAAGCAGGCCGGAGATCTGAAGCCTGTCCACAAGACTGCCCGTACTGCCGCCACTGCACCCGAAGCAGCGGGCACAACGCCAAAGCGCAAGATGTCCTTCAAGGACAAGCATGCTCTTGAGACCCTGCCCAAAGACATGGAGAAGCTGGAAGAAAACATTGCAGCGTTGCAGGAGATGATGGCGGTTGCCGATTTCTATTCATCCGACCCTGCAGGGTTCGAGCAGGCGGCAACTGAACTCAAGGCTGCACAAGTCCGGTTAGCCGGTGCGGAAGAACGCTGGCTTGAGCTGGAAATGCTGCGCGAGGATGTTGAGGGCTGATCACGGGCAATATCGCCGAATTGCTTTGCTGTGCCATCAAATGCCGCTCTTTTCCGCTGTTCGGTCGCGCCTGCGCTTTACCTTTGCTGCAACATCAAGCATTGCTCATGTATGCCGGAAAAGTTTGCATCGCAGGGACGCATGGCCGAAACAGACATATCCTATCTCATCGGCGTGGATACCGGTGGCACGTACACTGATGCAGCGGTTCTCGACGCGGCAACCAACACGGTGCTGGCCAGTGCCAAGGCGCTGACCACGCGAGGCGATCTGGCGGTCGGCGTATGCGAGGCCATCGAGTGTGTGCTGTCGGCTCTGAGCGACGATACCGCAGGCACTGCATCACGCGTGAAACTGGTGTCTGTTTCCACAACGCTTGCCACCAATGCCGTCGTGGAAGGTCACGGCTCGCCGGTTTGTGTCGTACTGGTCGGGTTTGATGACACCATGGTGCAGCGATCGGGGTTGATCTCGGCGTTTCCGGGGCTTGTTGTCGAACGTGTGGCCGGCGGCCATGATCACAATGGCGCCGAAGCCGTGAAGCTTGATGTGGACGACCTCGCCCGCATCGTTGACAAACATGCAGGCTCGGTTGAGGCCTTCGCTGTTGCTGCGCAGTTTGCGGTCCGCAACCCGGCACATGAACTGGCGGCGCGCGACTTCATCACCGGGCGGACGTCTTTGCCTGTCACGGTGTCGACAGAACTGGCTTCAGCGCTTGATGCACCCAGGCGGGCTCTGACGGCGGCACTCAATGCCCGGCTGATTTCACGCATCTCGCTGTTGATCAAGGCGGTCCAGCACGCCATGACGCGGTTTGGCATTGCCGCACCACTGATGATGACCAAGGGCGACGGTTCGCTGGCGCGCGCTGAAACAGTTGCTCTTCGCCCCATTGAAACAGTGTTGTCGGGACCTGCTGCCAGCCTGGTGGGCGCGGCCACATTGTCCGGGCTCAGTGATTTCATTCTGTCGGACATGGGCGGCACGACGACCGACCTGGGGGTGTTTGAATCCGGCCGGCCACATGTCAACGAGCAAGGTGCCGACGTAGGCGGCTGGCGCACCATGGTGCAGGCCATCGATGTGCGTACGCTGGGCCTGGGCGGGGACAGCGAAGTCACATTCGACATCAAGGGCGCAGCGACAGTCGGACCGCGCCGGTCGGTTCCCGTGTCGCTTATCGCTGACAAGTTTCCCAAGGTGATTCAACTGCTTGAAACAGATATCTCGGAAGTTGATTCAGGCTCTATGGCGGGCCGGTTCGTCATGCTGCCGCTGGGCCGGGTGGCAGGTGCTGCAGAGCCGGCCGGCTTGTCTGCGCGCGAACGCGAACTGCTTGCACTGATCACCACTGTGCCGATGCCGCTTCGCAAACTGGTCGCCGGCTCGGTTGCGCAACGCACATTGGAAACCCTAGTCCGAAAAGGTCACGTCCAGCTTGCGGGGTTCACACCGTCCGATGCCGCGCATGTGCTCGGGCTGCAGACCAACTGGTCGCGCGAAGCCGCGCTGCTGGCAGGCCGTCTGCTGGTGCGTCAGGTTCTGCAGAAGGCACCATCGGACGATCTCGTGACACTGCTTTCGCAAACCGTTTGGGAAGAAACCGTTCGCCTGACCGGTCGTGCGGTCCTTGAAACCGCACTGGG
>JBDNEZ010000102.1:0-6208 GCA_041690095.1 Anderseniella sp. | reverse complement strand
TGAGACTTGAGGCTTTTGCCCGCCTTCCGGGCTCGTCTGTTTCAACCGCTGACTTTGTGCCGGCAGTTTGAGACACACCGGCGCGTGATTGACCATCCTGCGGCCCTGCCCGGCCCATATCAACTGTCAACGTCTTCCACCCTCAAATCCATATCGTTGCGCGACACACTACCCGTGCCATGCCATGCCCGGCAAGCCGTGCTGGCGTGGCCGGGTGCCACACCCCTGAAAGCTCGCAGGCGGTTTTGAATGCCGCAATGGTGTGCAATGGTTGCACTGAACGCATTGCTCATGTATAGACCACGCCGGATTTCAGTTTTTCTCCAGGTCGTTGCCATTTCCGGATTTCGGATTGGGCGAACTGGTTTGTTTGAAAGATAGCTTCGATGAAAAAAGACATTCACCCTGATTATCACATGATCACAGTGACCAACACTGACGGTTCGAGTTTCCAGACCCGGTCGACCTGGGGCAAGGAGGGTGAAAACCTTCAATTGGACATTGATCCCGCCACTCACCCTGCCTGGACAGGTGGCAATCAGAATCTTGTTGATCGTGGTGGCCGGGTCAGCCGCTTTAACGAGAAATTCGGCTTCCTCAAGAAATAATCATTCAGCGGTTTGATGTGTCAAACCTGAAAGAACCCGGCTGTCAGGCAGCCGGGGTTTAGAGCATTGTTCACTTAGGTAGAGGCGTTTGACCGGTTTTCTGCGTTTGCTGGCAAGGCACGGTTCCCGCCGTGGTCTGGTTGACCACAAAGGGCCGTAACGCAGTCCAACGGGCGCAGAAAATCGGCCCATCGGCGTGGTTGCAAAGCTTGCCCGATGCACCACATCGCGCTTCGCTTTGCGCCTAGCCGAGTGAACTGATTTGATACCATCAAACACCTCTACCTAAGCGAACAATGCTCTAACTGCGGTTCGCGTCATACGCCTTCCGCAACAGGTCGAGATGTGAATTGACCTCATTTGCCGCCTCACCGCTCAGCAGTGTTTCATCGCGCTCTGCAATCATCACGTCAAGCGTCACAATACGCTCATGCAGACGCAAAGACCGTGCGATCAGCGCTCTGAGTGCTTCCGGCAACTCATCTGCGCCGGCAAGCGCCTGTCCGTCCCCGATCTCGTCAAGCGAAATGCGGCTCTTTTCCTGATCCGCAACATCTCGGGTGATTTCCCCGGAGCTGACTGCACGCTGCAGCAGCAGCCAGGACGCCAGTTGCATGAGCCGCGTTGTCAGGCGCATGGACTGGCTCGCATAGGTGACCGAGCCCTGTTTGTCCAGTTCGCGAACATCCAGCCGTCCCGGACCGTCAAGATAGTTTGCGGTTTCTTCGATCAGGCTCATGCCTTCCTGAAAAACTGCCTGAAATTGTTTGGATGCTGTAAAACGTGAAAGAAAATCTACAGGCATGACACGCTCGGAACTACCACCATGGACCATCAAACAAACCTCGAAAATACTGGATCAAAAAAAAATCGGAACCTTCGATGCATCAATATGAACCACGAAGGCCGACCTGACCACCTATCAAGCAAGTCCGGTGCCAAAAAAAAGAGCCGCGAACGAATCGCGGCTCATAAAGTCTAACAGGGAGGCGTCAAACAGAGTGGAAAAAACCACTCAGATAATCCCTAAGGACTACGTTAATGAATATGCACCATAGATCCTTACCAAAAGGTTAATATGATTCATTTTGGGCAATATTGAAGCAATTCATTGAGGTTACTTTCAGGATAACCGATTCAACTCAGTCACTTAGATCAGATATAAAATTGACCCGAACGGCTCTGTTACCGCTTGAAAAACGAGTCGGCGGCGACCTTTGAAGACTTTTTACCGTCAATTTCAGATTTCAGACGCACAATCTCGTCTTCGAACTCAATCACCCGTTTCTGCAATTCCTCAACCGACAACTCCGAGATATCTTCACCAACAGCGGGGCCGGACTTCTTCGGCTTGATGATTTCTTCGTCCATGGCAATGACCTCCGCTTGCAACCGCATGATTGCATCATTACTAGATAATGCCCAACAGGCCATTTCCTGACAACCTTTGCATATGAGGCCCGCGCTGTGACCAGTATTCCTTCTTCAATGACCGCGATTGCAATATCGCAACCTGGCGATCCCGATGTATTGAAACCCGTCACCATGCCAACTCCGGTGCCCGGTGCCGGTGAAGTATTGATCAAGGTTGCGGCAGCCGGCGTGAACCGCCCCGATGTATTGCAGCGCCAGGGTGCCTACCCGCCACCGCCGGGTGCGTCAGAAATTCCCGGCCTGGAGATTTCCGGCGAGGTTGTCGGTCTGGGTGACGGCGTTTCACTCTGGAATACCGGTGACAAGGTCTGCGCACTGGTCGCAGGAGGCGGCTATGCCGAGTATTGCATAGTTCACGAAACCAATGCCCTGTCCGTTCCAACTGGCCTCACCATGGCGGAAGCGGCAGCCGTACCCGAAACCTTCTTTACCGTATGGACCAATGTGTTCGAGCGCGGCGCACTCAAACCGGGTGAAAGTCTGCTGGTCCACGGTGGCTCGTCCGGCATTGGCACAACGGCCATCCAGATCGCGTCCCAACTTGGTTCAACTGTCTACACAACCGCAGGCTCTGCTGACAAATGCGCGGCATGTGAAGCGCTTGGCGCCGAGCGCGCCATAAATTATCGTGAAGAAGACTTCGTCGACGTGCTGAAACAGGCAACTGCAAAAAATGGCGTTGATGTCATTCTCGACATGGTTGGCGGTGACTATATTCAACGCAATATCAAGGCGGCAGCACGCGATGGTCGCATTGTCAACATTGCTTACCTCAACGGTTCAAAGGCGGAAGTTGATTTCATGATGGTCATGCTCAAGCGTCTGACATTAACCGGTTCTACATTGCGCATTCGCCCCGTCGCCGACAAGGCAGCCATTGCCGGCGCTTTGAGAAAGAACGTGTGGCCGCTGATCGAGGCCGGCAAGGTAAAGCCGCAACTGTTCAAGACCTTTCCCCTGGCACAAGCCGGCAAGGCGCATGCTCTCATGGAAACCTCCGCTCATATCGGCAAGATCGTTCTGGAAGTCTGACGCGTCGCCTGATCTCTGCAATTTGGCTGGTCTCCTGCCGAACCGGTGTAAGAGCATATTTCACTTAGATGGAAGCGTTTGATGGTATCAAATCAGGTCACTCGGCTAGGCGCAAAGCGAAGCGCGATGTGGTGATTTGGTCCACCGAAGGCCGATTTTCTGCGCCCGCTGGACTGCGTTACGGCCCCCTTGTGGTCAACCAGACCACGGCGGGAACCGTGCCTTGCCAGCAAACGCAGAAAACCGGTCAAATGATACCATCTAAGTGAAACATGCTCTAGACTGCCGGCTTCCGGTCTTACAATCCGGGAACTGTCTGTTAAACAGCAAGGAGGTTTTCCTATGTGCAATGCATGTGTAATTGAAAGCGTAAAGGCGCAGATGCTATCACGGCGCGCCCTGTTCCAGACGGCCGCTGCCGGAATAGCCGCGGCTGCTGTCACTGCTCCCATGACTGCACCGGCTTTGGCAGCCGGGCATGAAAAAGTTGCCGACATGACCCACGAACTGCATGAGGATTTTCCGACCTATTTTGGCGCTCAGCAGTTCTTCAAGGACCAGAAATTCAATTTTGCGGACAACGGATTCAATCTGTTTGAGCTGCGTGTAAACGAGCACACCGGTACTCATGTGGATGCACCGCTTCACTTTTCCAAAGACGGCCAGTCGGTGTCAGAAATACCGGTAGCCAATCTGATTTGCCCCCTCTGCGTCATTGATGTTAAAGCCAAATCAGCAGAAAACGCGGATTACCAAGTCACTCCGGATGACCTGACTGCCTGGGTTTCCGCCAATGGCCCGATACCCGACAAGGCCTGTGTTGCCATGAATTCCGGGTGGGAAGCCCATCTGGGAAGCGATAAGTTCCGCGGCGCAGACGCTGAAAAGAAAATGCATTTTCCGGGCTTCCACATCGAGGCAGCCAAAATGCTGCTGGAAACCGGCGCTGTCGGCATGGCAGTAGACACGTTGTCGCTTGACTATGGCCAGTCAGCCGACTTCGCCACCCACTATGCCTGGTTGCCGACAAATCGTTGGGGCATCGAGTGCCTCGCAAACCTCGACGCCGTGCCGGCCAAAGGTGCCACGCTGGTCGTCGGTGCGCCAAAGCACCGTGGCGGTACCGGCGGCCCGGCGCGCGTTTTCGCGATGGTCTAGAACAACATCCATACGGATGGATGTTGCTCTAACAATTTGGAATCGAACATCTTTATCTGAACAGATGGTTCCATCTGACCGGATGATGCTTCAGGTAACTCAGAACAAAACCCCGGCGCTACGCCGGGGTGAATGCACCAAGGTAGCAACCATGACTGAACTTCTGGACCAACTCGGCGCTCTCGAAACATGCATGTTGGCTGACATCAACAAGCAAATTCGCGCAATGGATGCAGGCATCAAGCGGATTAATCCGGGACGCAAGCTGTTGGGTCGCGCGCGCACTGCATCATGCCGCAACGATTTCCTCACCGTCATGCGCGTTCTGGCCGACGCTGAAGCCGGTGATGTGCTGGTCATTGACGGGCGTGGCGGTCACCTCGCATTGGCGGGTGAAATGTTTGCACTGGAAGCCTCTCGAAAGGGGCTCGGCGGCATTATCGTGGACGGCACGGTGCGCGATTCAGCCGCCATGCAGGATATAGACCTGCCCGTCTATGCCCGCGCAATTCATCCCGTTGCCGGCACCATTCAGACAATTGGAGACATCCAGACAACCGTCTCATGTGGCGGCATTGCCGTTGCTCCCGGCGACATTGTTTTTGCAGATGCGGACGGCATTGTGTGCGGAACCGAGCAGGAACTGGCGGTCCTGGTAACCGGCGCTCATGCCATCATGGCAAATGAAACAAAAGCTTTTGCGGGGTTTGAACAGGGCACCGGGCTCATGGACATGTTGAACTTTGAGGAGCACTACGCAAAACGTGCCGCCGGTGAAGCCAGTGACCTGATCTACATTCTGTGAACGATCGAAAATCAGCAATTGCGAAAACTTTCCATCGGCTCTATACAGCAGCCATCCCAAACAGCATTGATCCCACTGGATCAGCAGAACCACCTCTAAGGTTCTGAAGGAGAGCACTCATGTCCGACACACCATTGATGCCGAAAGCCACCGCCGTCTGGCTGGTCGACAATACCGCACTGACATTCAGTCAGATAGGCGATTTCTGCAAACTGCATCCGCTCGAGGTAAAGGGCATCGCAGATGGTGAAGTTGCAGTTGGCATCAAGGGCATGGATCCGATTACAGCCAATCAGATTACCCGCGACGAAATCTCGTCCGGCGAGAAGGATGCCAGCCACAAGCTGCAGTTGGCCAAATCGAAAATCGTGGTGCCTGTTGCAGCCAAGCGCAGGGGACCGAAATACACGCCTGTGTCGCGCCGCCAGGACCGGCCGGACGCAATCAGTTGGCTGCTGCGCTACCATCCCGAACTGGCGGACAGCCAGGTCATGAAGCTCGTCGGCACCACCAAGACCACCATTAATGCCATTCGTGACCGCACACACTGGAACAGTCAGAACCTCAAGCCGGTTGATCCGGTGACCTTGGGTCTGTGCTCTCAGCTTGAGCTGGATCTTGCCGTGCGCAAGGCAGCCAAGCGCGTCGAAAAAGCCGGCGGCACACTGCCGAACCGCACCCTGATGCCGGCTGAAGAGACAGTTCCGCCGCCATATGCCATTGCCGACACACCGGTAGGCCAGGCTGTCGAGGACACCAGTGCGCCAAACGCCAACGACGCCTTCAAGGACTTCAAGCCGGAAGACGCAGAACCACAGGCCGAAGAAGAGGCAGCCGTGGACGCAGATTCGGTGTTTGCCAAGCTCAAGGACCTGAAGCCCGAGACATCTGCGGAAGAATAGACAACCTTTGTCAGGCCTGTTCTCTGCAGGGTTGGGCAGCCCTTATAGCTTTTCCGCCAGCTTGTAATCCGCCGGAAAGTGTTACCCGGATTTGGCAAGATATGTGCCACCGGAGTTGCTTGGTTCTAAAACATGCTCTAGCAGTCTGTCGGATTTGTCGAGTTTTCAGGAGTCTTTTCTGTCTTGATCATGTATAATCTGGCATGAGCAATTTTCGTGATTATGACCGTTCGCAACGGCTGCTTTTGCCACCTGATCTAAATGACTGG
>JBDNEZ010000101.1:0-10698 GCA_041690095.1 Anderseniella sp. | reverse complement strand
CTGAACGCTGATGGCAATGTAAAAGGGGAGGCGACGCTGGCCAACCTTGATGACGGGCGGGTCTGGTACGGGTCGGCAGCCGCAGCCGAACTGCACGATATGGACTGGCTGGTGGAGCACCTGCCGGGCGACGGCAGCATCAGCATCAACAACCTGGTGGATACGCATTCGATACTGGTAGTGGCGGGACCTAGGTCGCGCGACCTGTTGCAGGCGGCATTTCCGGATACTGACTGGTCAAAGGATGAATTTGGCTGGTTGAGTGTGCGGGAGTTCAGTTTTGCCGGTCATCAGGGAATTGCGATGTCGGTCAGCTTTTCCGGCGAACTGGCGTGGGAGCTACATCTGCCATTTGAGTGCCTGCTTGAGGGGTACACGGCGCTGACCGGGGCCGGCAAGAGCTTCGGACTGGCACACTTCGGTTTGCATGCAACCGAGTCCATGCGCATCGAAAAGGGGTATCGGCACTGGAAAGCAGACCTGATCACGGAGTTCAACCCGGTGGAATCCGGCCTTGAGCGATTTGTGCGAATGGACAAGCAGTTTGTTGGCAAAGCTGGTCTGCAGGAGATGGTCGCGGCTAGTCCGCGCAAGGTGTTTGTGTGCCTGGAACTGGACCATGACGCCGCGCCGGCTCATCCGGGAGACAGCATGGTTGTTGATGGCCGGGTGGTGGGTACGGTCACGTCGGCGGCCTGGGGGCACCGGGTGCAAGAGAACCTGGCAACGGGATTTATTGATGCTTCGTGCGCGCACATTGGATGCGATCTGCAGGTTGAGGTGATCGGCGAACCGGTTCCGGCAAAGGTGTGCGAGGCCTGCCAGTACGACCCGGAAAACCAGCGCGTCAGGGCATGACCGACACCTGCCGGGTGGCGGGCGACGAAATGGCAGCGGACAGTCCGCCAAAGCGGCGATTGCGGTTTCTGAATGCGGCAACTGCTTCGACCAGTTGTTCGCCGGTAAAGTCTGGCCACAGGGTCTGTGTGAACCACAGTTCGGCATAGGCGCTTTCCCACAACAGGAAATCCGACAGGCGTTGCTCGCCGCTGGTGCGGCATGCAAAGTATATTGAAATGCAAAGTGGATGACAGGCACGAATCCTTGTGTGCTGACGGTTCAGAGCATGAAGCGGATGAGGTGAGCCGACACTTCGTCTGCTGCCTCAACCAGGATGGAGTGCTTGTAGTGGGGCAGGACGACCAGTTCGGAATTGGGCAATGCCGCGTCGATCAACTTGTTGAGGCGCGGATTGCAGCCACCATCGTTCTCGCCGGTCAGCACCAGCGCGGGTGCGGTGACCTCATGCAGCCAGGGTGACATTTCAGTGCCGGCATAGATCTTGAACACCTGCATGAAGACATCCGGATTGGTATCGACAACCTGTTTGAGCCGACGGGCAACAAGGTCTGGATTGCTGGCAATGAAGGCATCCGTGAACCAGCGCGCAGTCAGGGTTTCAAGCACCCGGGAGATGCCGTTTTGTTCCATTGCCGCAACCACGCCCCAGACCTTTGCGCTGTCATCTTCGGTCCGGAAAGCTGCCGTGGACAGGAGCCCGAGCGATGCTACCCGGTTTGGATATTGCCGCGCATAGGCAGGGCCGATCTGCCCGCCAAGCGAGTGGCCGGCAAAATGAGCCGTCTCGAAACCTGTGCGTTCGCGCACGCGTTCAAGGTCTGCCACAAGTTCATCCAGCCCGAAGCCGCCACGCGGCAGGGGTGATGAGCCGTGACCGCGCAAATCGTAGCTGATGACAGTGAAATGCTCGCGCAAGGCAGGTACCATAAACCGCCAGGCATCGCGCGCGGCCCCGATGCCATGGATCAGAAACAAGGGCGGTCCGGCACCCTCAATGGTGTAGTCGCAATCAATCGGTGTGGTCATGCAAGTTATCCCGGATTATCGGCATATGCGGTTTACTATTCTGCGGCTCGTGCGGCGCAATCACTAAAGTGCGGCATAACATCTTCGGCAAACTGCTGGATGCAGTCCAGTGTTTCTGATTGCGATGCACCGAAATTTACATTGAGGATTACCCTGTCGATGCCGGCGTGGGCATAGGGCGACAGCTTGTCGATCATTTCCTGTGGTGTGCAGATCAGCAGGCTTTCGGCGAGTTCATCAATGGTCTGTTTGCGCGGCAAAGGCCTGATCATGCCATTGTCCACGATGCCGGGGCCGGTGAAGACATTGTCGAAGCGGCTGTAATAGTCGTTGGCCTGTTGTATTTTCGCCTGACGATCAGCAGGCGATTTGCAAATAAATCCGACACGCGACAAGGACAGGGTAAGGTGTTTTCCATCATCGCCCATCTCTGTCTTGGCGGTCTTGTGGGCGGAAACCTGGTCGAGCATCATCTGGTGATTCCCGGATAGCGGTGTCGTCTGAATGTGGAATCCGCGTTTGGTGCAGGCATGAATGCCCGGCGGCACCATAACAGCCATCATGATTTGCGGCGGGCGTGCGGGCCTCGGCATTATAGTGAGCGGATCAAACTTGTAATACTTGCCGTCCCAGGAGACTTCTTCCCTGTTCAACAAGGCCTGCAGTACGTTGAGCGACTCGTCGAACTTCTCGCGGGATGTGTCGAGCGGTACTCCCAGCCTGTCCATCTCGAAACCGAATGCACCCCGGCCCACCCCAAGCATCAGGCGGCCATTGGTGAAAATGTCGGCACAGATGATTTCACCGGCATAGATTCGCATGTCGTGCAGGGGCAACACGACAACCGAGGTCAAAATCCTGATGCGCTTGGTATGATCGGCAATCTTGACTGCAAACTGCAAGGGCGCAGGCAACATCAGAATATTGATCAGGTGATGTTCGGTGAGTGAAACGGCGTCATAGCCAAGCTTGTCAGCCAGAACCGCCTGTTCAAGCATGTCTGCGTAAATCCGGTCACTGCCATAGGCCTTGTCCGGATAATAGGATGAAAGTTGAATTGAGAAATCCAAGGGCGCCTGCTCCGGTTGAGTGGTTGTCATCCTGCCGCAAGTTAGTGGTTTCGTAAAACAAAAATAATTTGACAAATAATTCGAATATATCGAATTTGTGTGTATGAACTTTGTAGTCCTGAAAACTTTCCTGGCGGTGGTGCAGACCGGCAATTTGAACAAGGCCGCTGATCTGCTGAATGTCACCCAGTCAACAGTGACAGCCAGGCTTGATGCGCTCGACGGTGAACTTGGTCAGGCACTGCTGGTGCGTTCGCGCAAAGGGGCGCAGTTGACCAAAGCGGGTTTTGCGTTCCAGCGTCATGCTGAGCTGATGCTGAGAACATGGGAGCAGGGGCGCAAGGCAGTAGGGTTGCCGCGTGGATTTTCCGGGATGGTTTCGCTGGCCGCCCATTACGAACTGTGGTCAGGGCTGGGTGATCGCTGGATTGATCTGGCCAGGGCGGAGCAGCAGGACGTGGCATTCGAGGCCTGGCCTGGCGAACAGGCTGAAATAAGCCGATGGCTGGACAGCGGGCTGGTTGATGCAGCGTTAACGCTCTTGCCTGTCACCGGTGATGACATCAGCGTCTGCGAACTCGATCGCGACCGGCTGGTGCTGGTGTCGAGTGAATCCCGCTCGGGTATGGAGTGGGACGAAAACTATGTTTATGTGGATCTGGGGGCTGATTTCCGTCGACAGCACTCACTTGCCTGGACAAAGGACAACACCGCGCGAACCGCATTTGGATCAAGCGGCTGGGCATTGGATTATCTCTTGCGCAATGGCGGCTCTGCCTACCTGCCGTGGCGGCTGGTTGAGGGGTATGTTGAAATCGGTCGCCTGCACTGTGTGCAGGACGTGCCCGAGTTTTCAAGATCCGTCTATTTCAATTGGCGCAAGGCCAGTGCGCAAGACCATTCATGGCTGCAGCACATTCACCCGTCTATCTGACCCGGAAGTAATCGAGCTGGTTAGTCTCGGCATTTGACGGTTCCGGTGGTTGGACAGGCCCAGTGTCTGGCTTTCGAGGATAGATGATCGCCTCGTCCGGGATTTCGGGCAGTGCGTTTTGCTCGATCAGGTCTTTGAGGAGCTGCTGCTCAATTGCGGTTGCGCCTTGTTGGGCGCGTTCTGCGGCATCGATCGGCTCGTCTGCTCCCTGCTGGTCGGCTTTTTCGTCGGTACCGCGAGCGGCGGCTTCACTTGCCTCAAGAAGCTTGCGTTTGCGTTCGGCTTCTTTGGCGGCCTGTTCTTCTCGAAACAGGCGCTCTTCCTCGATCAGGCTTTGTTCCTGGCGCTGCAGTTCCTCAAGGCGATCCATACCGCGCTGCAGTACGCTGACGACAATCCAAGATTTCAGCGCGGACGTGTTGTAGCTGCGCTCGAGCGATTGAGGGTGACCTGCAAGACGCATGGCGATGCTGGGGAACTGGTTGTCGGTTGTTTGTTGTTTGAGTAAAACATCCGCGCGCGCTTTGTACGAACTGAAGTCTGCCGACAGGCGCATGGTGCCATCGGCGAATTCAGACCGGATCGGAATACTGTCAGTCCTCAGGCTGCCATTCTGCAAGGTCACGTCGGCAGCCGTAGCGTTCACAGTCGTGCTGCCTTGTGGAAGCGCTGAATTGATGGTCGCGTCGATCTGCTTGACATCATCAATTTCCGCAAGCCGCCGTATCATGCCGGGCAGGTTGAACTTCGGCAATGTCAGGGCTGTCGGTACCATGCGGCCTTTACCGGTCAGTTGGCTTACCAGGCCGCCGGGTGAACGTCCTTCGCCCTCAAAATCCAGATGCAAGCCCACATCACCGCCAATTGCGTCGTGACCGTCCTCCGTCTGCAGCAGATCGGCCAGCGCGAGTGTGGCGTCCAGCTTGCCGGACAAATTGAGATGTGGGCCATTGTTTCGCGCTGCCAGCGACACTGAAAACGGACTGTCAGGCTTGATGTTTCCTGCAACGCTGAAATTCACAGTTTCCTGGTCAGTGCGCGTAATGCTGGCATCTGCGTTGGTCAATGCGAGGCCCGGCAAGACAGCGATTTTTTGCGCTGATACGGAAAACGACTGATTGATCCAGCCCAGCCGGGATGTGTCAAAGGTAGTCGCTGCGCCGACTGGCTTGCCACCGACGGGCATGATCATGCCGGTTGCAAGCCAGCCAAGATCAAGATGTTTGACGCTCAACTCGCCATCGATGAGAGGTGCCTTGATGTCACCTGCAATGGAGGCTGTTCCGGTTATTGAATTGAACGGCATGGATGCGTTCAAATTTGAAAGCCTGAGTGCATGTGCAGACAAGACAGCATCTGCTGTTGCGGCGAATTCCCGATCAATCTCTGCAGGCCATGCCGGTACGGTCAAGCCGATGGCGCTTGCCAGCGGTGTGATGTCGGCCGCTTTCAGGTTGAGAGACCCGGCTGCGCTGATCTCGCCCGCGGGGTCAACATCGATGTTGCCTGCAAACCCCGCAACGGCGGACAAAAATGCCAGTTCGGATGTGCCGGTGAGACCGGACGAGGGTGTACCGGAAAAGGCAATTTTCAACCTGGCAGGTTCGTCGCCACCTGCCAGGGGTTGAAGACCGGCAAGCGCCAGCAGACCTGAACTGTTTGTCCCGGTGGCCGAGCCGGTGATCTGGGTGTCGCCTTCACGCCATTCAGCGAACTTGCCGTCAAAACTGCCTGACACCGCGATATCAGCGCCCGCCGCTTTGCCGTTTGCCGCGATGGTGAATTTGCTGGCGGAACCGCCTGTGCTGACTTCGCTCAGCACCTTGATGTTGACCGGACCAAGACGCCTGGCCCAAGGGGTGGCCGCAAGGTCGCTATCCAGCATGCCGATCAGGCGCAGGAAGGGGCGGGGATCGGTTGCCTTGAAAACACCGGAAACCGACCCGGCTATGCCTTCGTCCGGGAAATTCAATACGCCGGCAATGTCCAGCCTTGCATCACCGATTCTGCCGATCTCGATAGTCCGGAGCTCCACGGCACCTTCGGACAGATCAACATCAATTGCGATGTCTTCGGCCTCGACGCCTCGCAGAACCAGGCTGTCGGTCTGAATGGTGATGTGCGCATCGCCAAATGCCAGTGCATTTGCTGCAAGATCGGTCAGGCCGGCGACCGTTCCGCCTTCAATGGCACTGGTTGAAAAACCGCGGGGGGCATAGCGGTCGACATTTATGGAGTCTGCCAACAGCCGAATGTTCATAGACGGGTTGTCGCCCAGATAGAGGTTGAATGAGCCGGTGGCACTGGCATCGTCCAGTTTGGCCTTGATCCCTGTCAGGCGAAGTGCGACCGGCGTCCATCCCAATAGTGTGCGCAGCTTGGCGCGTCCGCGGGCACCGGACCAGACTTGCGTGGTTGACTTTGCCATGTCGGGTGCTGCCCAGACCACGAACTCGCGCAACGATCCCGACTCGACTTCCAACTCGCCGGCCAGTTGCGGCAGGCCATCGGTGTCGGCCGGCAACACAACACCATTAAATCGTGCCCGGGTTTGTCCCGGTAAGCTGGCAGAAGCCTCCTTGATGCGCATGGCACGCGGTGAGATGTCTCCGCTCAGGCGGGCTTTTGAAAGTGTTTCGCCACCGGTAATCAGGCTGGTGATGCCGGTATCGAAATGAATCTGGGTGTTTGCCGGCAGCGCCTCCAGCAGGCTCGACACCGCATAGAGTTGTTCGCCGCTGCCAAGTTCTGCAAACAGGTTGCGTCCGACAAGCTTGTCCAGATCGACGACGGCGGCTTCAAGCTTGGTTGTCACGGTAAAACTGGAGCCAAGTTTTACCGATGCCGTGCCGGTCACGAGGCTGCTGCCGGCAACATCGTTTGCAGGAACAACCTCGATATTATCAAGTGTTACCAAGTCGAAATCTGCAACGATATCGCCGGACACGCGCACTTGCCAGTTGGCGTTCAGTGGATTTGCCTTGCCATTGGGCTGGCGGGCCGGTTGAACGGTTACGCGACCGGTCACCCTACCATCATCACGCAGTGTTTCTCCGTCGAAAGCCCACTGAAACCCGGCGTCTCCACGAGGGGAGATGGCTGCTGATACCTTCAGCGGTTCGCCGGTACGGTATTTGCTGGTCGAAACTGTCAATGCCAGCGGGGCGCCGGATTTCGTCGCAGCGATGTCTGCCCGCCACGGTCCATCCAGGGCAGGTGCCTTCAGCCGTCCTTCAACGCCGGTAATTTCCGATAACCCGCCACGCCTGCCGTCGCCAAAAAATATCCGCCCGTCAATGATGTCTATGCCGGCAACAGCTATCTGATCCGCCCCCGGGAGGCCGACAATCGAGTGGGTCGGACTTAACGTCCAAGTGACGCCGCCGCTGGCGAGCCGCTCCAATGAGACGACAGGTCGAACCAGGGTCAGTTTGCGCAAGGCAAATTGCCCGGACAGCAGTGGTGCGGCCGCGATTTCCGCGTCGATTTTCTCTATCTGGACGAGGTCTGCCAGCATGGAGCCTGGCGGGTTGGCAATCCGCACATTGGATGCCGTGAGACGAGGCCAGGGAAATAATCTGACAGTGACGGGCCCGACGATGGTGACCTGCCGGCCAATCAGGAGGCTTGCCTGACGCTGGAAGTCGGCCTTGTAGCTGTTCCAGTTTACAAGCAACGGGCCGACACCAAGCACGCCGGCTGCAAGAATGAGCAAGATGCCAAAAATCAGAAGTGGTGATCTAAAAATACTCACGGCTGTCTACTGGCCCACAACAAAACGGTCGCTCATGGAATTAAACGCGGTCATCCCGGTAATATCTTGCCCGGATTCATGATGTTCCTGGGATCAAGCGCCTGCTTGATGGAACGCATGACTGCAACCCCGGCGCCATGCTCTGCTTCCAGGAATTTCCGCTTTCCCGAGCCGATGCCGTGCTCACCCGTGCAGGTACCATCCATGGCAATGGCGCGCATGGCGAGTCGGTAGAGAAACTCTTCCGTGGCCTTGACCTCGGCCGGGTCATTGCGGTCACAAAACAGCACCACGTGAAAATTGCCATCACCGACATGACCAAGAATAGGACCGTACAGGCCGTGCTTGTCCAGATCCTGGCGGGTTAGCTGCACGCATTCTGCAAGTTTTGAAATTGGAACGCAGACGTCTGTCCCGAGGGTTTCCTTGCCGGGCACCATGGCTTTTATCGCCCAATAGGCATCATGACGTGCCTGCCACAGTTTCAGGCGGTCTTCTTCTTTGGTGGCCCAGTCGAAGGGTCCGCCGCCAAGCTCTTCCACAATGGAAGCGAACGTGTCGATTTGTTCGCGAGCGCTCGCTGCTGTGCCATGGAACTCCACAAACAAGGTGGGCACCTCCTTAAGGTCAAGATTGGAATAGGCGTTCAGGGCCCTCAGGTTTTCGGCATCGATCAGTTCAACGCGTGCAATCGGGACGCCCATCTGGATGCAGGTTATGGCCGCATTGCAGGCATCCTCGATAGACGCAAACGGACATACTCCGGCTGCAATTGATTCCGGTATGCCGTGCAGTTTCAGGCAAATTTCCGTGATGACACCCAGGGTGCCTTCAGACCCGACCATGAGGCGGGTCAGATCATAACCTGCGGACGATTTCTTGGCCCGCCGTGCGGTGCGCACGATCTCGCCATTCGGCATGACGGCGGTCAGCGACAACACATTTTCACGCATGGTGCCATAGCGCACCGCATTGGTGCCTGATGCGCGGGTTGCAGTCATGCCGCCAAGAGATGCGTCTGCGCCGGGGTCAATGGGGAAAAACAAGCCCTGGTCGCGAATATATTCGTTAAGCTGTTTGCGCGTGACGCCGGGCTGGACGCGTACGTCGAAATCCTGGGTGTTGACTTCAAGCACCTGGTTCATGTTGTTCATATCGATGGAAATGCCGCCATGGGGGCAGGTGATGTGGCCTTCCAGCGATGTGCCTGTACCAAAGGGAATAACCGGCACTTCGTACTTTGAGCAGATCCGGACAATTTTCTGGACTTCTTCGGTGTTGTTGACGAACGCAACAGCATCGGGTGCATGACCGGGGTTCCAGGTTGTGTCCTTACCGTGCTGGTCACGCACCGCCTGGCCAGTTGACAACCTGTCGCCCAGAAAACCGGAGATCTCGGCAATGGCCTGCGACACCGAATTGCGGCGTTCCATGGTTTGTACTGACATGATCATTCCCATCCTGATGTTTGCAGTCCCGGTTTTTCGGACTCCACGTATCCTGTCGCGTGCACTATACCGGGTCTTGGCAATTGCGCACTCTTTTTACGGTTACAACCGCGGGCATCTGGAGCAAATAACACAATGACGGATTATGGACGGCCCTTTGTTGGCAGTATCAAGACGGTTGAAGACGACTGGATCGATTATAACGGCCACTTCAACATGGCATATTACGCGGTATTGTTCGATCGCACCTGCGATGAAGCGTTTGAACTGGTGGGGTTGTCGGCGGACTATATCAAAAACGGCGCGTCGTTTTTCACACTCGAGACACACACGACCTACGTCCGTGAACTTCATGCCGGCGACAAGGTCAAAGTGACTGTGCAACTGCTCGATCATGACGCGAAACGGATGCACTATGTACAGGAAATGTTTCATGCCTCGCAAGGCTGGTTGTCGGCGACAATGGAAGTGATCTGCATGCATGTCGATCTGACGGCCAAGAAGTCAGCCCCGTTTCCTGACGACATTCTGAAACGGATCGCCGCCATGCAGGAAGCCCATGCCGGGCTGCCGGTACCACCGCAGGTGGGCCACAAAATCGGTATCATCCGGAAGTAGTTGTTGACGCCGTCAGATGTGACGACACTTATCTTCTGCGTTATAAGTTGCGGTATAAGTTGCTGTAAAGCTTGCGTCGAATCGCACTGACATGTTGAAGTCCTTGCGAACGGGGCTGAAACAAGAAACACGTGGGGCTCGCCGATGGGCGGACTGCGGAGCAGGGTATTTGCAACGCTGGGTGAGTTGACCCTGCCGCAATTGCGCGCCTTCTGGGCGGCGCGTCATCCGCTTGTGTGGGCCCTGGCGCTGGCCATCGGGGTGGCTGGTGCCTTTGCCATTCTGGCCTTCCTCACACTCATCGGGTACGTGCAATGGCTGTGGCTGGGTAACGTCAACGAAAACGTGGTGGGCACGCTTGCCGGATTTCGCGCCCCGTGGGTGGTTGTGGCCGGGCCAACACTGGGCGGGTTGGTGGTTGGGCTGCTCATCTGGAAATGCATCAAGGAACGCCGGGCTCACGGCCTTTCCGACGTAATTGAGGCAGGTGCGCTGCACCGTGCTCATATTTCCCCGCGTGCCGGTCTGGTGTCGGCAATTGCATCTGCTATTGCGATCGGATCGGGTGCCAGTGTGGGCCGTGAAGGGCCGGCTGTGCATCTTGGCTCGGCAGTCGCGGCGTTCCTCCATCGGAAGTTCGCCCTGAATCCTGCCGCGCGCCGGGTCCTGTTGGCATCGGGTGCAGCCGCAGCCGTGTCCACCAGCTTCAATGCGCCGATCGCAGGGGTGTTGTTTGCCCATGAAGTCATCCTCGGACATTTCGCCTTGTCAGCGTTTGTTCCAACGGTGCTGGCTGCTGTTGCAGCAACTTTGATCACCCGGGTATGGCTGGGTGATTTTCCGGCCTTCATATTGTCGCCGCAACACATTACGTCTTACTGGGAATTTCCGGCCTTCGCGCTGCTGGGGGTTGTGTGCGGGCTGGTGGCTGTGTGCTTTCAGTTGACCGTCATGACGGCGGACTGGAGCGCCCGGCGCTTCACCATG
>JBDNEZ010000100.1:0-5520 GCA_041690095.1 Anderseniella sp. | reverse complement strand
TGCCACGGTTTATCGATGCAAAATTTTCGCTGTAACCTTCGCTCAAGGGTGGCCAACTGCGCATGGCATCTCCACCAGGGCGCTCGACCTTGACGACATCGGCCCCCATATCCGCAAGGAGCATTCCGCAAAACGGCCCGGCCGCGACTTCACAAAATTCGATTACTTTGACGCCGATTAAAGTGCTCATTCAGCAGTTCTTTCCATGATATAATTCGTGTTGAGCAGGGTCACGGTTCCAACGCCAGAACGGCACTGTCGCGGGCCAATCGCTCCCAGTCATCGGGTGAACAGCCAAGTTGCAGGGATACTTCGCGACCGATCTCGACAAGATTGGGCGCGTATTTTTCGATTTTGGCGGGATCCAGGCGACTTGCGGGGGCAGAAATGCCGATGGCCGCAATAACCGTGCCGCTCTTATCCGCGACAGGCGAAGCCAGTCCGATGATATCAGCGCGCCACTCACCCTTGTTAAACGCGTAGCGCCGTTTCCGGCTCAACGCTGACTCGTCCAGAAACTGCTCGACATCGGTGATCGTGTTCGGGGTGATCCTGACCACAGTGTGAAAGATCTCACGTATGTCTTCGGCCGCGAGATGCGCCATGATGATTTTGCCGGTCGCCGTGCAATTTGCAGGGGCTCGACCGCCCAGTTGCGTATAGGCGCGCACCGGTTCCTTACTTTCGATTTTGTCGAGATATATAACTTCGCCGTCCTGGTATTCAGATAGGTGAACCGCTTCTTTGGTCAGATCAGACAACTGCCGCATATAGGGCCGCGCGACATCACGCAGCGCGATGTTGGACACGACGCTGCTGCCGAATTCCCACATCCGTAGCGTTGCTGTGTAGCTCGTGCCATCGGTTTTTCGGACGTATTTGAGCGTCAGTAATGTCTGCAACAGGCGGTGCACATTGCTTTTACCCAGATCCAGCCGCTGCGCCAGGTCAGTCACACCAAGAGGCTCCTCGCTCATGGCCAGCATTTCCAGTAACGCGAATGCTTTTACGACGGTCGTATCCATCAGGATTCCAATATTCAAATCACGAATCCAGCAAACAGAATGACAACCGTTGAGTCAAACACTTTCCAACTAACAGAATCATGTTCTGATATTCAGAATAATCTAAACGCTACTTCTTGTGGCTATGTCCTTAGATCCGTTTCGATAATGATGGCTAGAGATGTCTCTTCTAAAGTGCTTCTGCCTTAAAGCTCGCTGACCAAACCCGGCAATAGGGTGGGCAAGCACTCTTTGAGAGGCAGACTCTTCGGGCCAACCTATTTGCAAAAGGAACCGTAGCGATGTTTTCGCTGAGTAGCATGAGCTCCGCGCGGCATATTTACCGGATGCAGGGATCATTGAATACCTCCCGGGTCTTGATCTAGAATCAGCCTTGGCTCGCGCGCTCACAGCGCTACCTTTCTCGGGGGGCTCTGTCGCGCTAAACGCGTAGGTTGAGCGTCTTCAGACCCTGAGGTGATCGGTGAACCAGATGCGTATCCCAAAGAAAATTGAAAATTTGCTTCGATCTGCCACGGCTGTTGAGCATTTTGTTACAACATCCAAAGGAATTTCAGCGTTGACCGGCGTACCGGCTACTCGGCAGTGGATGTTCGCGCTGGGGTCAATGCACTTGGACGAAATGCCGAATGGATTGTGGTTCTTGAAAAACACAACGTGGTAAACTCAGGCTGGCTTCATGCGTTGACAGCAGTCCTCAGGCAAACACCCGAAGATACTTCCTGCCTCATTGGATCTGCTGTAAACCTGACATCCTCCCAGAAGTGGTCATGGGCCAACTTCCTCAATGTTCTAGCATTGCACTGGCACCCCAACCTGGTTGAACCGGTTCGGTCAATTTGGTTCAACGTTGCTTTCCGCCGCAATCGATTGCCGGATCGGGTACTGAAACCTGGTCAGTTTGAGGTGGTTCGGGCACATGATTTGATGAAAAATGTCGTCGGTTCAACCGCGTTCGGTGCGGCAATACGGAAATACCATCCCGACGGGAGGTCAAAACCGTCATTCGCAATCACCCCGGTTTCAAGGAGCTTCCGTCGAGAACATGCTTGCGGGTATCTGTATTGGCGTTCAGCCATTCATGCCGTGCGGTGATCGGGGGATTGATCGGACCGGGCAAGGCAGCCAGGGAACTGGAATAGCTGATACTGAGATCTGGTATGAGCTCCAGGTTGGGTTGGCCTGCCTCAAACGTTTGCGCGGTGTTGGGCGTCTTCGGGTTCAGTGAACTTGCAGCCATCGCGTTCGACCCGGACGGGCACCGAATAGGCACGGCCTGATTTTCAGTTCAACACTTTCAAGTTTGCGAGTATTTTGCGGTGGTTCTCCTTTCCGGAAATCCAGTAGTCCATCAAGGTGTCGCCGGTGGCGAATTCGCCACGCAAACTGTTGCTGTTCATGTAGTCCTGCCATTCTTTGGATTCATAGACGGCCTGGAAAATTTCCTGGTAAAAAGCAACTACATCGGGTGCTAATCCTGGTGGTCCGACAATTGATCTCTGCATGAAGTACGTCATGTCATGTCCCAATTCGGCAAAGGTTGGCACGTCGGGAAACTGGTCAAGTCGCTCAGGCGTAAAGGCGGCAAGCGGTCGGGATTTGCCCTGCCTGTAGTATGTGTCCTGTTCAGACGGATTGTTCACTGTTGAGTTCGCCTTGGCTTCGATCAATTCACGGGCCACAGCACCACCGCCTGTGAACGGTTTGTAGGCCATTTTCAACTTGTAAGTCTGATTCAGAAGGTCGGTCAGAAGATTATCCTCTCCGCCTGTGCCGGTGCCTGCCATCAACCATTTCGAGCCGCTGGCCGAGGCCTGTTTGATGAACTGGTCAAGATTCGCGATACCGCTGTCCTTGCTCACCCAAAGCATAAACGTGTCTTCCGCCATGCGGGCGACGGGGGTGAAGGTGGTAATGTCTATGTCCAGTTTCGGCTGGCGCAGCGGCGTAGTGAAGAAACTGTTGAGCGTAACCATGACCGCATGTGGATTGCCGCTGTTGGCTTTCATGAACTGTAGTGCGTCTGCACCGGAATTGCCGGGCATGTTGACAGGTTCAAACGGCACTGGTGACATTTCCTCGTCGTTTATTATCTTGATGAACCTCCGCGCCATCTTGTCGGCACCGCCGCCTTTGCCGGCCATGATGACCAGTTTTACTGGTTTTTCAGGGTACCATTCGGCCGCAACCGGTCCGGCTGTCGTGACCGTCAGGGCCAGCACCAGAGCCAGATGAATTGGCCTTAATCCATGAAGCTGCGCCAACACTTTGGCAACGATCAGTTTGATGGCCTTTGGTTGTGGCAACCAGGTAACACTTTGGTTTAAAGCCGCAAACGAATGGCAACGGCGAAACAAACGGATGGTACTCATGATTGGGCTCACTGATCTGGTTGGCGCAGCGACATGCCGGCCAAAGGGTTGTGGTGATTACTGGTTGACCGTGGCGGTGTTGACCCAGACCTTGAAGTCCTGAAAAATCTGTTCGGCATCAGATTTTGATAATTCGCCGGCCACGCGAATGTTTGCCTCAGCCAGGTATTGCGAGAACGCGGTTTTCAGGTCGCCGGGGCTGCATTTGGCAAAAGTGGCCGCAACAACCGGCTTTGGCACGGCGTCGATGGCGGCCTTGACCCGTATCCAGTTGTCGAGGCGGGCCGACAGGTTGAACTCCTGCCATTTAGGATGATTGGGGCGTTTTTTCAGTTCATCGGCTCGTGGAAAGAACTGGTCGATGAATTTGGATACCTTGCGATAGCGCTTGGTATCCGGTTTCCAGTTGAAGGCCAGCAGTACGTTTTGTACCGCTACCGTGCTTATGTTCTTGCCGGCAGGGATGAGGTTTGGATAGTCGCTGGCGTCAATGCTGGCCGGGATATAATCAGGCATTTTGGGCAGGTTGAGCGGCACCGGCAACAAATGCAGTCCGGTTTTGGCCAGGTTTTCGTACATTCGCACCGGCTTTCCCGAAACGCTTACGACGGCATCGAGCTCGCCATTCTGCAGCTTCAGCAGAGCCAGGGCATAGTCATCGTAGACAGCGGTAAACTTGATACCGGCGGAGTCAAAAATAGTTTGTGCCGAGAAATCGCCGCTGCCGTTTTTTGGGCCTACGCCGATGCGTTTGCCGGCAAGATCGTTAAGCCCGGAAGCCTTTTCGGTGGCCAGCACATGAACTTCCTCATTGAACAGCTTGGTGACGTAGGCCACTCTCCGATCGAGCTTCGGAAAAGTGTTTTCGGCCCGTATTTTCTCCAGTGTGTCCAGGGAGACAATTGCCAGATCAATGTCACGCAGGAATAGCAGGTCGGCAATATTTTCCGCGCCGCCGCGACCGGAAATGGTCATCAATCTGAGGCCGTCTGTTCTCGACAGCAGGCTGCCGATTTCGCTCGCTGCGCGAAACGATGTACTGTTGACACCCTCGGCGACCAGCCGAATGACGCTGTCAGACGCCTTTTGGCGTAGTTTCCATTCTCCGGGACTGGCGTCTTGAGAATAGGCGCCCGGAGCCAGCAGTGTGAGAAAGAAAGTCAGGAAAATAAGTATGGTAGCAATTGACAGCGGGTATCGTTTTGCCATGACGTGCCTTTCATCCAGACACCAGCAGAGCAAGGTTCCAGCCACTGTTGTAGCCGCCCGTGTCCACTGGTCAGAATAGTTATGCCGTCGAGCCAACCTTGGCTGCTCCAAGTGACCGTAATTTGTGGATTTGTCGTCCAAAATTGGGCGGAAACACGTTCAGGTTAAGGCATATAGTGTTGTCTCGATCAGACTGTGCTGCGCCTGACAGGCGTGTCGTTTGATATCCAATCCGTGGGGATACGCCGGTGCCAGACGATCGCTCAAATAGGTTTCCGGGGCGATGGCCGATGTCACAAGAATTCGTGAGCCGGCATAACGAATTGCATTGATGCCTTCACTTCAGTTGCAGAAGCTTTATAGTGGTCGGCATATTTGTATGCGAAAGCACTGACCAGTCCGGGGGATGGCGAAGCCTGTAACGGAAGGTTCGAAATGCAAGTACGATTGATGATCGCAACACAAACGCTGTTGCTGGCGGGCGGTGTTTTTGTGGTCGGCGGGCTGTCCGTGCCTGACACGGCTATTGCTGCCAAGTCTTGTGGATTTGGTTGGGCGAAGCCCGGCAGGTACAGCGTATCCGGTAATTTTCGGGGTCGGGTTGAAACCACGTCGGCGCGTCTCACGGGCGATTGCCGCGTATCCCTTCAAATCCCCGGTGTGTTCACCGGAGGCCGCGTCAAAAGGTCCGGCAAGTGTCTGCGATTTGCTCTGAAAGTCGAGGGTGAGCGCAAAGTTTTTTATGCCAAATGGTGCAACACTTATGGTCTGGTTCCCTGGAAGGGCCGCAAGATTCGCGCACAGATCAGGCCGATTTCCTTGGAGACTCCCAGTGTGAGGCCCAAAACAAATTTCAATAATTAAATCGAAAATGACCTAAGGCCTGTCATCAATTAGAGGATTCCCAAATCAAT
>JBDNEZ010000099.1:0-6139 GCA_041690095.1 Anderseniella sp. | reverse complement strand
ATCCCGGAGGTGAACACGTCGACCTGCGCGCCGTCGATCCGCACCTCGAACCAGTTGTCGGCTCAATTATTGTCCGAAAATGTCACTGCCGAGGCTTATCCTGCGGCTAAGGCGATTAGGGTGAGGCAAGAGTGGGCGTCTGCATTTAGGGCTCCTGTAGGTTGTGTTTTTTTATACCTGACAGGGGATCATTTCCGTTGATGCGTGGGGGCGGCAAAGTGGAATTTCGTCAGGGACCCCAAATCCGGTCCAGCACGTCGTTGTCCATCTGCACGGCATGGACGTCTTGCGGGAATACGCCGCCTGCGACGTCTGCTATATATTCGCGGTAGGCCGCCACCCGTTCGGCCTGCAACCGGTCGCGTTCGGCGGCGAAGTTGCGGTAAGTTTTAGCGTGGCGCGGGATGTGGCCCCGGTTTTCACCCAGCAGGTCAGCCGAGAACAGGTATTGCGCATCGCATCCACCTCCAGAACCGAGCGAGATCGTCAGCATTGATGTGCGTTTTGTGATTTCGGTCGCAAGGGCGGCAGGTACGACCTCCATCTCAACGGCGAAGGCTCCTGCAGCCTCGAAGGCCTGAACCTGCTGCCAGACCATTTTGGCCTGTTCTTCGGTCTTCCCTACGGCCTTATATCCGCCGGTCCATGTGGCCTTGGGTGGGACCAGCCCGACATGGCAGATCACCGGTACCTCTTCGCGGGCCAAGGCCGCGACAATCGTCGGGCTATAGCCACAATAAACCGATTGTGCGCCCGCGTTCATGGCCGCCATCGCATCGCGCAAGGCCTCTGTCGCATTTGCATGTTTGCCCCATGCCAGATCGAACTGGAAGTGTGTGTCCGGCACGGCGCGCGCGAAATGGTCGCGGCCGGGCAGGAAAGTCGTACCGATCATATCCATGCCCGCCTCTGCGGCGGCGATTGCTTCTTTTTCGCGGGCGACCTGCACATAGGCGATAGTCCGTTTGCCCTTGGCCCCGATTAGATCCTTTATCGACATGCTACTCATCTCAACGCGACCCGTTCGTGAATTTTTTTCGGCGTTCACGAATCTTGACGTCTGATTCCACAGTGCCGTCATGAAAAGACCCGAACCATTTGTCCCACGGCAACTCAAGCGAGCCATAGTTACATTCAAAGTAGCGGTGGTGCATCTGGTGGTGGAAGGTGCCCAGTTTCAGGCGATTCTTGTCTTTGATCACCATCCCCTCGAACCCCGTATGCGTCGTGGCCGCGGTCAGCGCATAGTATTGCAGGTGGAACAGAATGTGGACCGGATGGCCCGCCACGACAAAGTGGATCAGGACTGAGCCCAGAAAGATCAGGTGTTCGACCGGGTGCATCGCCATGCCGGACCACGGGCCCACGTTGATGTTGCGGTGATGCAGGGCGTGGACGTGTTTGTAGAAGAACGGGATGTGCAGAAAACGATGAATCCAGTAGAAGTAAAAGCTTTCCCAGACAGGTATCAGCAGGAAAAGCGCTACGAACCAGACGGGGTGCGCAGCCCACGTCAGGCTCGGCGCATAACCGTTGGCCATCGCCCAGAACAACAACACCTCATAGGCGGTCCAAACTGTGACGCCGCTGGCAATTGTCCAGAAAATGTTGTCGCGGATTTGCCCGCCTAGTGTGAATTGCCGCCCGTTTTTCTTCAACGGACGCAGGTCGTATTTCAGCTCCTGCCCCTGTTTGGTGAAGGTGTAGAAATACAGATGCAGCCCGCCTGCGACGAGCGTCATCAGCACTACGTTGCGCACGAACATCTCGGCTATCCAGCCAAAGGCCAACGTGTGGGTTTCCTCCAGCGGCGGCTGGAACCAGTAAAACGAAATGAAGGCAATACCGACGATGATCAGACGTTCGGTAATGAAACACCACGAATTCCACAGCCACGCGGCCATCGCCATCGGGCGGGGTGGCCAGCTGAAGAAGGGCGAGACTTGTAGCGGAACGTTGGGTGTATGGTTCCAGCCTTTAAGCGGAGCATCGGACATGATTGACCTCATGAAGGTGGCAGCATTTCCAATTCTGACATGGTTTCACTCATCTGGAAAATGGTATTATAAGAGAAACTACATCTGAAAATCAGAGGATTATTATGGCGCTCACTCTAAAGGCAATGGAATATTTCACCACCGCCCTGCGTTACGGCAACATCGCCAAGGCGGCCGCTCAACTGAACATTGCGGCCTCTGCTGTTTCAACTGCTATTGGTCAGGTCGAAGCGGAATTTGACTTGACCCTCGTCACACGGCAGCGTGCGCGGGGGATTGAGGCCAATGCCAGCGGCCGCGAAGTGGCGCGCAAATGCGAGCGATTGCTGGAAGAATACCGTTCTGTGCTCGCCGAAGGGGCGGAGCTTAAGCACGCACTCAACGGGACGTTGCGGATCGGGTATTATGCGCCCATTGCTCCAGCGTTTCTGCCGCAGATTCTTGATATTTTTCTGCCAGCCGATACCGCCATAACGCTCGAGCTCGAAGAATGCGACAACAATCAGGCGCAGGACGGTCTGCTCAACGGGACATTTGACGCAATCCTCTTTGTAGCCGAAGGAGTTCGACCTTCCGTGGATTACGATGCACTTATCGCGGCCCCGCCTTACTGCCTGTTGCCAGCGGTGCATCCGCTGACGCGGCACGCGGCTGTTTCAATGGCGCAGATCGCACGGGAACCCCTGGTCGTGCTGAACCGCCCAGTCGCCGCATCCTATTACGAAGGTCTTTTTCAACCCGGCGCCCGTCAGGCGCCTGTCGTGGCCTATGTGAATTCCACTGAAATGGTTCGAAGTTTTGTGGCCGCAGGGCGCGGTTGCGCAATCCTGAATATGCGACCGCTGACATCGGAAACCTACTCAGGTGCAAAAGTTGTCGCGCGTCCGATCTCGGACGTTCTGCCGCCACTCACACTCGCAATTGGTTACGACAAGTCGCGCCCACGGCGAAGTGTCCAAGACTTTGTCCGAGCCTGTCGCACCTACTTTGCAAACACCGGTCCAGGGCAGTGTATAATGGAGCGCTGAACCACGAAGTGGTCATTGGGCAGCGCCGCTGAAGGGTCCGGTTAGTCCGCATAGCCGACATCTATCAGGTCAAAAATGAATAACGGCTATAGATCATCCTCAGACTTCGCGAACCTGCTGCAGTAATCAGCCAGTAAAACACGGCTCATGACTTCCACTCATGGCAGGTCTCACATGGTCCGCACCATGTGAGATAACGGGTTCCCCGACTTGACTCTGTTCACAAGTCAGCTCTGTTGATGTTTTTCACTCAAACCATTCTGCGGACCTCCTGAGGTTGACGTTTTTTGCGTTTCGGTTCCGCATGGACGCTCAAGTTATCCAAATGCCGTCATTCCCCGGGCGGCGATTTTTCATGATCCCCGAACTGTATGGCGAATCCGGCGGTCAGTGGTATCAACACCACGACCGTGAACACGCGGAGCTTCTGCTTGCATTTGAAGCCGGCGATGCCCGGCTCGCCAAACGTCTTGTGGAGGCCGATTGGCATCGTGCCTGGGCGCATTGGCAACCGCTTCTGGCACAGAGCTCATTCCTGGCCGAAACGGCACTTGAAGTCACCTGACACGCAAAAAATACCCTTCATCCAAAGCAACCCAATGGCTTCCTGCCCGTTGAGCAGCATGGGCCTGGTTACTGCCGGTGGAATCTTCGTCTCTGAGGCCGGATACGCCAGATGACCAGAGCACATGAAACACAGGAGTGAAAAATGACCAGGAAAACCAGCGGAACCGTTGCTGCGGCAAAAGCCGTGGCGGCAGAAAAAGGTAAGGGCAAGGATGACGGGCGCGTGTCGAAAAGCAAGAACGTGACGTCCACCGACACTGTGAAGAATAATCCTGCAAGTTCTGGCTCATCCAAGCGTGCGCCAGGTGGAAATACCAAGGGTACCTGATACGCGCCTGGGCCCGCATTGACCATCCCCGCCTGACCGGCGTGCAGTCCAATCGCTGCGGTGTTTCGGCAGATAGGTGTGTATCAGGCGGCCATGCCCGTTTGCATAATCGTGCGCTATTTCCTGCCAGTCAATGTGGGCGGCAGCTGTCCAGTCCGGCTCGGTATCTGCCGTCGCCGGTGTGGTCTGCAAGGCGGGATCGCTCGCTGCACCGGCATATTCAATGACCCGTTGGCCTTCCTGAAACCCGTCCAGCGACTGATACCAGTGTGAATCACGCCATATCAGGCGCAAGGTTCTGGCAACGGGATCGTAGTCGGCGGTGAACAGCGTTCCGAAACCTTCACAATAGCGATCCTGCAGCAGTGGTCGTTTGAGAAAGTGCCGGTTCAGCAACTGCGGCTTTTCCTTGAGACCGTTGAGATGCGCATGCCGTTCATGGCTGCGGGTGAATGCCGGCCGGTCTGCCCGCGAAGGACCGCTCTGGTGGTTTGTCGCGATGGCCCGAGGCATCAGTTTGACGCCACCACCGGGCGACAGTTCAACACTGGCGGTTTTGCCATGCCTGTCGGCCAGCACCAGATTGTAAGCCATATGGGAAGGGACCCGGTGCAGGACTGTTAAGGCCTCATCAACGGTGTCGCAGGTCTCCAGCAGGTGGCGCACAATGGTCGTTACGCCAAAGCCAATACCAGTGTCCGATCTACCGCCATAGGCCAGCGCGACGCTCAGGCCGGCATCGTTGATGCCATCGGACAGCCCCCACAGAAATTCCACCATCCCCATGACAGCGCGGCCAGTCCACTCGGTGCGCAGCAGCAGACCTTCATTCAGGTCGGGTGACAGATCGTAATTGCGGACAAGCCGGACATCCGTTGCATCTGCCACCGCCGCCAGCGAGCAGCCGCCAAGGTATCTTGGCGGGCACCATGTTGACAGAAACCGCGCCGCGCGGTCCGATCCGCCTGCCAGATCAACCAGCCGGTCGTAGACTGGCACAAGCTCTGGCATGTAATGCAGCATCTGGGCTCTGCATTGTGATGCCGACGGGCCGTCATCCCCGTTGCGGGCGATGAACCACGCCTCATAGGCTGGCCATGACCTTTGCCAGCGGGCCGCCCATTTTTGACCCGGAGCTGGTTCGTTCACCGCATCAAACGTCAGTGTCATGGGTGTCATCACAGGGCTTCCTGCATGTCATGTTGAAAAAAGAAACGAACCATCTCAGCACTGGCATCAGGTCCTTGCGGGTCAGTGTAGGACCCACCGGGCCGGCCTCCTGACCAGGCGTGCCCCAGCCCGTCCACGGTCCAGTGTTCCAGCACAATCGAACCGTCTGCCGTCACTGATGTCCTGCGGCTGAACGAACGCCCCGATGTTTCCCCGGATTTGGATGTTTCGATGGTTTGCCGGGGTCCGCCATCAGCTGCCTGCCGCCAGATCCGATCACTGTTGGAAGGGTGCACGGTTGCATCCGCGCTGCCGTGAAACACGATGGTGCGTACTGCGGACGCGCCCCGTGCCGGCCTGACGTTTTCCTGCATCTGGCCCGCCATGGCTGCAAAGGCCGACGGAACATCGTTTGCTGCGGCGAACGGAAGGCCGGAATGGGCCCCGACACCGGAAAAGATGTCGGGATAGGTTTCGCCAAGGATCACCGCCATCGCAGCTCCCGCCGACAGGCCCGCTACAAAGGTCCGATCCCTGGGTATGTCGTGCGCTGCCGTCAAGTGTCGGGTCAAACCAGCCAGGATTGCCGGCTCACCCCGATCACGCCGCTGATCACCGCGACTGAACCAGTTCCAGCATGACTGCGCATTGTCACCACGCGATTGCTGCGGGTACACCACGACAAAGCGGTGTTGTTCGGCCAGCGCGTTCATTCCCGTGCCGACGGCAAAATCCTCACTCGTCTGTGTGCAGCCATGCAACATCACGACAAGCCCCGTCACTCCCTGAGTTGCAGAGGCTGGAATATAGGTCCGATAACGCCGGATTCCTGCGTCGCAGCAAAACCGGTCTTCCTGAAACCGTGCACCTTGGGGAACCGTTACGCTTTCCGGGGCGGGATTACCTGTCCAGGGTTTGCCAGAAGGCAGGGGGTTGTCCGCCATCAGCCCGTGCCGGGCCAGGGTGCGCCGGACAAGGTCGTTCGCGGCTGCATAACGCTCAAGACGTGTTTCATCGGTCGTCGGGCGCAGCGCGCCGACGTTAAAATT
>JBDNEZ010000098.1:0-4438 GCA_041690095.1 Anderseniella sp. | reverse complement strand
TTGAGGGCAGCGACAGGGCGTGCTCCCATGGTGAACACATCCCGCAGAATGCCGCCGACCCCGGTGCCGGCACCTTGATAAGGCTCGATAAATGAAGGGTGATTGTGGCTTTCCATCTTGAACACGATGGCCTGTCCGTCCCCGATATCGACGACGCCGGCATTTTCACCTGGTCCCTGGATGACCCGGTCTCCGGTGATGGGAAGTGTCTTGAGCCACTTCTTTGATGATTTGTAGGAACAGTGTTCGTTCCACATGGCAGATACGATGCCGAGTTCCGTCAGCGTCGGGCTGCGGCCGATCAGTTTTTCAAAGCGCTCGTACTCATCCGGCTTGAGGCCATGCTGGGCAACAAGTTCGTCGGTGATGGCAACATTGTTGATGTAGGCTGGTTTGGCTGTCATGCGCGGGCGATCTCGTTTCCTGAAGGCCGGAAGAAAGAAGTCTTTTAACGCAAGGATGTCGCCGGATACATGGCAAACTGCAAGTTTTGGACAGTGTGTCGCGGCAACAGTGTCACGTATAGGTGTCATAGCCTGATGGACCTGCGTCCAACAGGCGGCGCAGACGTATCAGCGCATCGCGCAAGACGGCATGCGACGGCAATGTTGAAAATGCAATGCGCACCCGGTGCAGGCTTGTCTGATCCTGCAAAAACTGAAACTCGTCATCGCCATCCACCAGCAGGCCGATGTCGCGCGCTGCCGACACGAACAGGCTGGCCCGCCATGGCTGCGGCAGTTTGAGCCAGACAAACGGGCTGTTGTCGTGCGATCGAAAATCGTGACCCGATAATACCTCATTGATGATGGTGAGGCGGGTCCGGTTTTCCTGTTGCACAGACCGCGCAATTTTGTTGGCTTCGCCGGTGAGGACAATGCGTGCGGCGGTTTCAGCCAACATGAACGGCATGCCGCCGGTCAGCATTTTGTGCGCAACCGGCAGCGATCTGACATAAGCAGGTGGGCATGATACCCAGGCTGACCGGATGCCTGCTGCAACCGACTTGGACAAACCGCCCAGGTGGAAGGTGATGTCGGGTGCCAGGGCTGCGATGGGGGCAGGGGCATCATCTGCACAGGCGCCATATATGTTGTCCTCAATGATCCATACGCCGTGTTTTCGGGCGATTGCGGCAAGCTGCTCGCGTGTAGCAGCAGGCATGATCGCCGTGGTCGGGTTCTGGATCGTAGGGATCAGCACAACCACTTTGGGGTGCTGGTTTGCACAGACGTGATCGAAGGCATCGACATCAATACCATCGTCGCTCATGAGGATCGAAACTGGCCGGCGTCCGATCAGATTTGTTGCCCGTGCCAGGGATGCATAGGTGACTGCTTCGAAAGCAACCCTGTCACCTGGTGCTGTGAGCGTGGCAATAGCTGCCATCATCCCGGCGTGAACCCCCAGGGTCGGCACGATTGATGTGATATCTGCCTGCCATCCGCCGGTCGACAGCCATGACTGTCCGGCCTGTTGCCATTCCGGTTTCAATGACCGGATATAGTCGGTTGTCTTGAGGGGGTAGTCGGCCATGATGGCGGCCACATGCCGGGTAATGATGGCGGACTGACCGACTTCCGGCGCACTGGTCGAATCAAGACGCAATTTGCCGGGGGCAGGGTGGATGCCGTCCGATATTCCATCATCAGGAGTTTGTTGATACCCAGTCGACGTGGAACCCGCTTCAAGCAGCGGAGGTTGACTGGAGCGGACATAGGTGCCGCGGCCTACTTCGCCTGTTACCAGCCCGCGCTGGCGGGCCAGCCCGTAAGCTCGCCCGATTGTTCCTATTGTCACCCCTATATCGAATGCCAGATTGCGTTGCGGGGGGAGTTTTTCACCCGGCTTCAGTTTGCCATTGTCAATGTCGTTCGCCATCGCATCGGCGATTTCGATGTATATTGGTGTACCTGTTCGCTGGATATCGGGGAACCAATTTGTCATGGTGACAATAAATACATTGAATAGAGAGAAATTGCAATGCATCAATTGGCCTCGTCGAATTGACGATGATAATAGGACAATAAAGACTGAGAGGATGCATGTTATGGGTGCAATAGACACAATGTTGAATTCGATACGGGGAGAACACCTCAACCAAACACGGCCGGCACCTGTGAAATCGCTTCCGACATGGTTGCTTGTGTGGCGTTGGTACCGCCGATGCGTTGAGTTCAATCGTTCGCGCCGGCAACTGCTTGATCTGTCAGATCATGAACTGGCTGACATTGGCATCAGCCGGGAACGGGCAATCCTGGAAGCTGGTCGCTGGCCTAAACTGATGGTTTGAGTTTGACCGTGATTTTCCGAACCTGCCTGCGTTGATCCGCTGAAGATTGTGCTCCGCAAGGGTCTTTTGATCCGTGGCTCCGACCGGGAGGTTCACCCGGTCGGAGAATTCGGTTTGGTTGACTGGGCTTTTGCAACAAACACCAGTATTGCGCAAAGTGCGGCCAATAGGGCCAGGGTGGCGACGATGTTACGGGCGACCAGAAGGGTTCCGAACTTGTAGACATCCAGAATAGGATAGATGAAGGCACCCGACGACAGCCCTGCCGCCATTATCAATGCCAGATAAACGACCGGCCACGCCATCCATCTGGGTATAGCGCTATATTTCAGGCCCTGCTTGCCGGGAAGCAGCCACCACCACCCCAGATAAACCACCGGGGCAATGTAGTGAAGCATTGCATCTGTGATCAGCATGGGCAGCGTCAACACGAGTTGGCCTCGAATTGCTGTCACATACACAATGGCCACCATGGTAATCTGGGCAGCGATGGCAGTCCGCACGCCAGCATGGCTGAAAAACACCGCCAGTTTCCGGGGAAGATGAGCCAGCGATGACCAGTACGCCGCGACCATCGCCAGATTGGTCAGGATGGTGAGAAGCATAAGCATGCCGAAGGCAGCCCCAACCGGTCCCAGTCCCATTTGTCTGAACAGCGGCTGAAACGTAATATATTGGCTGACGATGGCTGTAATGCCCAGCACCAGGCCAAACCAGGCCAGCTTGCGATTAAACCTAGAATGTGATGATCCGATCATGAATCCTATAGCCGGGAAGAGCGGTGTAGTTCAGGCCGCTGCCAGTCCTTCAAACAGCGGCATGCAGTCGACCTTGCCATGCAATGGTTCGATCATGTTCTCTGGATGCGGCATCATGCCGATGACATTGCCGGAGGCGTTGACGATGCCCGCAATGTCGTTCACGGCGCCGTTCGGGTTGGTGCCGTCAGCATAACGGAACACAACCTGGTCGTTGCCTTCCAGTTGCTCCAGTGTTTCTGCATCAGCAAAGTAATTGCCATCATGATGTGCGACAGGACAGGAGACGACATCGCCTTTCTTCAAGGTACGCGAGAAGAAGGTCTTGTCGTTTTCGACTTTCAGACGAACCTGTCTGCACACGAACTTGAGCCCCGCATTGCGCATCAGGGCCCCGGGCAGAAGCCCGGCTTCAGTCAGAATCTGAAACCCGTTGCAGACTCCCAACACGAGACCGCCCCGGTTGGCATGATCGACAATTGCCTTCATTACCGGTGAGCGCCCGGCAATTGCGCCACAACGAAGATAGTCGCCATAGGAAAACCCGCCGGGTATCGCAACCAGATCTGTCCCGGCAGGCAGGCTGGTTTCTGTGTGCCAGACATTGGTTACACTGGCGCCAGCGCCGTTTTCAAGCGCCCGAGCCATGTCGTTTTCACGATTGATCCCGGGAAAAACAATGACAGCAGCTCTCATTGCGCAACTTCCTTCGGTGTCAGTTGAACGGACGCAAGGTAGCGGGAAAACTGGTTGATCTGATCGTCAGTGAGATCGTGGGAACTGCGGGCAACACCAGCTATCAACAAGCCATCAGTTACAAACGACGCGGAATAGTAGAACATTGTCGCAAGTGAACTCTCCGCGACCATTGAACATACCGGGACCATGTTGATCTGCGGCTTGCGTCCGGGCGACAGGCGCAGGCCGGATTTCTTCAGAGACTGGGAAAGTCCGCGCAGAAGACCGCACGGGTTCGGGGTTTTTTTACCTGACACTCCGGGTGCAATTTTGACCTGGATAAGGCCGCTTTCGCCGTCCGGTTGAATGTTGAACTTCTGGTCGAGGGAAATCTGGCCTTCTGATGCCAATTGCCAACTGGCGAACGGTTCGGCCACCACCTCATAGGGTTTGCCGCCGATGGTCATCGTCAATTCGAGCTTGCGGGTGTCAACCGCGCCCGCAGGCAACCATGCCAGGGCAATCGCAATAATTGTCGGCAGCAGGATTTTCACGAAATTCACTCGACCTCCACGCGGTAATTTTCGATTACCGTATTGGACAACAGTTTCTCACACATGGTTTCAACCTGGCTGCGGGCCTCATCGGCGTTGGCAGCCTGGATATCCAGCTCAATGAATTTTCCCTGACGCACATTGTCCACGCCGGA
>JBDNEZ010000097.1:0-6450 GCA_041690095.1 Anderseniella sp. | reverse complement strand
GTGATTAGGAGGGGCGTTTGTTGACTGATTATCTGGTAAAAGAAGCACATCGAATTAAGTCCATTGAAGATAATACCAGCCAAAAGTTTAAATTTGTGCATCAGGACGTTACTGATGTTGATGAATTCAGGCATGGAATTTTTGAAAATCGGATTGATATCAATCCGTGTGGAATACCGGTTTACTTGACGTTGCAAGACAATGATGGCGCCGGTGTTTTTGTCAGGAACAATTCCAAAATCATAAATGATGCCGCTGATGAATTTGACGTGGACCCTAATCTCGTCCAGACATTGCAATGTTCACTGTTTGATCTCGTAATGACAGATCAGGTGTCGCAATGCGAGTAAGTGATTTTGACGGTTCAGTGCGATGAGAGCCGGTACGTTGAGCGACTGAGAATTGAACTTAAGCGGCAATGTTTGTGGAGATATTTTGAAATGTTCAGACAAATAAACATGGTTGGTTTTGCACTCGTATTTTTGTTTTTTGGTTCTTTGAGTGGATACTCACAAGACGATTTGAGCACACAGTCTTACTGGACTATTTCGGACTTCAGGACTGCCGGCATAAGTAAAGTGCCTCCCTGGCAACTGGTCGGCACCAAGGTGATTATTGAAGATAAATTGGTGAATTTCTCCAATGGGGAAAAATGTTCCATTGGTCCGGTTAAAAAAAGAGTTCTGGGTGAAGGGATGGATACATTCGGTTCTGGCGGTGGCAATTGGGAGGATGTTGGTTTTTCCAGGATCAACGGCGTTTTTGAAGTTCGCGAAAGAAGTCTAAATTGTCAGGTAAACGAACATATATATGCAATTCTGTCACAAAATGACAATTTGTTTGTGTTGGAATTTGACGGTCGTGTGTTTGGCGTTTTATCGAAGAGCAGCAGATAAAACCCATACGTGATTGTTATGTGAAGCGGGCGTAGCCGCGCGATACGTGCCGCCAGTTTTGAATTGATATTCGCCGTCAAAGGCAATCGCTTCAACTCGACTTTTCCGGCATCAATCTGTCCCACCAAAGCAACATGGGTTCAATTGAACCCATAAAGTTGCTTCACCATCCTGATCCAGTTTGCGAACTGTGTTTAACTCGGAAATCGAGGCAGCACATTGAGACGGAATCTGTGGTCAGCATACCCGCCCCGGCTCTGCACTTGTAACCAACAACGGTCTTGCCCGGTGGAATGGTTCCGCCTTCCGCGATTGAGCACGGCAACCCTGTCGGGATCAGGGAAAGGAATCTGACATGAACTTGACGACATCGCAAAGCGGCATCGACCTCATCAAAAACTATGAGACGCTTCGCCTGGATGCGCATGATGTTGAAGATAAGGGAAAACTCACCATCGGGTATGGTCACTACGATGACTCCAACGTAACGCCGGGGGTGATCATTACCGAAGCACAGGCAGAGGCATTCCTGCGTGCTGATCTTAAGAAGCACGAAAACCACGTTAACAACGCTGTAAAAGTGCCGCTTACCCAACACCAGTTCGATGCGCTGGTGTCGTTTTCCTTCAATACAGGAGCACCGAGTAGTGACACGGTTTTTCAAGAAATTAACAGGGGAAATTTTGACAAGGCCATGATTGAGTTGGCCGGGTGGAGAAATTTCGATACGCGATTTTACAACGGGATCAAGAAGCGCCGAAACGATGAAATCCAACTGTTCATGGGCGGCGACTCCAACAGGGATCAAAAAGTTACCGATCACTATGAAGAAAGGCCGCAGCTAAAAGACTTTATCAGAGATGCCGTGAGGCGGGGGCTACAAGAAGGAACAATAGGAGCTGATCCAATTCTTTCGCTGGACAAAAATCTGTCTCAAGAGTTTTACGAGCATTTTTTTGCCGACTCCCAAAGCAATGATGGAACTCCGGCGTCGGGATTCATTGATTTTTCAGTACAAAAAGCCAACGGAATTGCAGATGACAATTGGTTCAAGCCGGGGCGCGGCGATCTACTGGAGAAGAACCCCGGCGAACCGTCCGATGACCAGTCCGACCACATGGTCAGCCTCGCAAATGTCGACGATTTCGACATGTACCAGATGGCCGAAGAGGTGTTTTCGAGCCTGACGCTGGATGACTGGGCCGTCATACCTGACGATTATGACCCGTTTGCAAAGCTTCACCCGATATAAGATGGAGTGTTGCCCACAATGGATCCGCGCCGACGCCAGACAAGTCCGTGAACCCACATTCGCAATCGAGTCCCCGGCATTCCCGATCTCTGCCCGGACTTGCGGTGTTCTTGTTTTGATCCTAGGCTATCAATCCAGTGAGGAACGCGGCCGGGGCATTCGTAGTCTGGACCCGGCGGTGAGCAGGAAAGTAAGATCAGGATGCGCAAGTTTGTGTTGGGGGTTTTCGTTCTTGTCTTCACATTTTTTCTAGGGGGCGAAGTTTCGAAATATTATTATTCTGAAACTCATTTTGAAGCAAATATTCTGGATCATTATATTTATAAAAACGGAGAATTTCAAAACGTAAAAGCGTCTGAAATATTCACTGGAAATAAAGAAAAATGGATTGAAATTTGCGATCATGATTATCCAAAATCGGATAAACCATTAAATACTGTAAAGGAAATTGTAACAGACAGTTTTTTGTCTGAATATTTACATACAATATTGCTAAGAAGTGAATTAAACATTGCAGTTTTGAAATTTGATCAACGAAAATATCGCTTTGATTCAGATGTGTCCTGTGCACCACTTGATGCAGTGAGTGTGTCGGCGACTAAATATGGAACCGACCGTAAAAAGACCCTTGTCAGATTGAAGGAAATCAGATGAGCATAAAGGCGTTCGCCAAACAGAATAATCTCTATTACGAGAATATTGCAGCTTATCTGAATGAATTGAACCACCTTGGGTATACGGCAGAGCAACTGGATGCGCCAAAGCACGTCATTGCTTCTGCGCATTCGGTCGTTGAACAAGGTCAGTCAATTACCAATACGCTCGGACACCTCAATGAATTCGTTGCAGCGTACAGAGGCAGGGATGGTTTCGCAGAGCATAACAAGGATCATCGAAACAACATTGTCGGAATGACGTTGGGAACCTGGCTGGAAGCAACGCTGGGGCGAAAGCCGACATTGCCGGAAATTACAGTTGCAGTCGGCGTCCTTGCCGAGGAAAGGATGATAGCGTCATTCAAGCCCGAGGATGACCCGAGTATGGTGTCTGCACTGACATCCGGTGCACTGGCAAGCTTCTGGGGCGGCACAATTCGATCCTCCACAATCCAGCAACTGAATTCCCGGCAGGCCAGAATCTTGAAGCGGATCAGGAAAATGTCAAATGACGGGCGCATGACGCGTTTGCAGCTGTTTGTTGAATCCGAAGAAGCGCGAAGCTTGTTGCTTAAAAAAGAGAACAACAAAAGTGTCCTGAAACAGTTAATCGGCAATGGAGCGCAACGTATGAAAGGATCATCCCGCAAGGCTTTGCAGCACTCTGACGCGGACCGACAACCGCATGTCGGTGGAGGCAGCGACCGCCCAATTTCTGGTGGAGGAAGCGCTCCCTCGCTTCATGTGAGCAGAACCAGAAAGGGTGATCTGGACGGTTACCGACCCGGTCACGGTGATCTGGTGACATCAACGCCCGATGAGCACGCAAACCCTGATGGTTTCAAGCCGGCTCGCGATGCTCTGCTCGACGCCGGAGCCGGCGTACAGAACGCCAACATGGCCAGTCTTGCCGATGTCGACGATTTCGACATTTTCCAGATGGCCGAAGAGGTGTTTTCCAGCATGACACTGGATGACTGGGCCGTCATACCTGACGATTATGACCCGTTTGCAAAGCTTCACCCGATACCCGATGGAGTGTTGCCGACGATGGAAACAAGCAAACTCTCCATAACTCCTTGAAACGACACTCAATTCAAACCGGCCATCCCGCAACTCACGGTCCCGGTTGAACTTCGGGGTCCAGATTCTTCGGATCAGGCCCCGCAAACCAACCCGCTACTGTCCCGCGTCCCTGCAGGTATGTGAGCCCGGCCCTTCGTTGAACCGAAGGCACCCCGGCGTCCGCTCTCCGGCAGGCCACCCGTTCAGGACCAACAGCATCCACTTAACCCACATGAATAAAGGAGGGACACCATGCCTGGTGCAGCCCCTATGATTCAATACCGGGAAGAGATGGTTCTGGCCTTTGGTCAGCGGCAATCGCTTCTCAAGGATACAACCACCAAGGAAAGCCAGACCAAGGGCAATCAGGCCACGTTCCTGATCGTCGATTCATCCGGCACGACGGTCACCCGTGGCGTCGGCGGCCTGATCCCGGCGCGTGACAACAACAACACCCAGCCCACCGTCACGCTCAAGGAAAAGCACGACCTCATCGAAATGACCGGATTCAATATCTTCCAGTCACAAGGTGATCAGCGCGACATCATGCAGATCAATACCATGTCGGTGCTGAACCGCGACATCGATGCCACCATCCTGGCGCAGCTTGAAACCGGCACCATTACCACCGGCGCTGCGGCAACCGCCTCACTGACCATGGTGCAGAAGGCAACCACCTATCTGATGAACAATGGCGTTCCGTGGGACGGCAATGTGTTCGCGGTCATCTCGCCGGCCTTCCTGGCCTACCTGATGTCCATTCCGACGTTCTCAAGCGCGGACTTTGTCACCGTCAAGCCGGCGGTCAACTATCCCGGCTGGAACGCCATGGATGCCAAGACGGCGTCCAGCATGGGGCAGGGCTGGTATGAATGGCTCGGTGTGAAGTGGATCGTGTCCAACCAGATCGCCGGTCTCGGCACCGGTTCGGAGCTGTGCTTCATGTACCACCGCAATGCGGTCGGTCATGCCGCCGACGCCAAGGGCATGGACGTGGCCATCGGCTATGAGGACAAGCAGCAACTGTCGTGGTCGCGCTGCTCACTCTACCACGAAGCCAAACTGCTTCAGAACACCGGCATCGTGCAGATGACCCATGATGGTTCCGCCATCGTGGCATCTTAAGGGAGGACAACACATGGCTTATGTAACCGATCAATGGAACTGCGTGATCCCGTGCGTGGGCGACCAGCCGAAAGTCTGGCTCGCCTATGGCAGCGACATTCACACCGACGCGGACGCTGCCGGCTTCATCGAAGACGGTGCCGCCAAGGGCATGAAGGTCAATGACGTAGTGATCTATATCAAGACTACCGCCACCATCGGGGCGACCACGCACGTCGTCACCGCCGTGACGGCAGGTGGCGCTGCCACCATGTCACCGGCCACCCTGGCGTGATGGCCTGAAATGATGCATTCGGCCCGGCAGTTTTGCCGGGTCGGATCATTCAACGCCGTTCTATTTCCTGACTTATCGTCAGGTTTTTATTGCAATGTTCTTGTTTTGATCCCATGCTGTCAAAAAGTGTCAAGGGTTGTGTGGAGAGGACAGAATATGGAAAACATCAAAATCAGGCGTAAGGGGAGAGGTATTAAAATATTTTGTATTTTTCTTATAGCGATTAGTTCTGTTTATTTTGTCGGATTCAGCGACTTGTTTTGCAGCAACTGTAAATTAAGGAATTTCGCAACGCAGCTACCGGTTTTTAAAAAACGAAAATTAAATAGTGTTATTGACATAACAAATGAAACAAAGAAATATTTTTCAGAAAGAAAACTTGATTTATTTAAGATTTCAATGATTGAATCTGAAGTATTGTATTATAAAAGTGAAGAATTGTGCAAATGCATGATAATTATATCAGAAACATCAGTTTCAAATTATGAATTGTTTGGAGTTCGTGTGTATATTGATTTGGTGTTTTTAGTTAAACAGAAAGAGATCGTTCCATTTAGCGCAACGTTGAATACGGTTGGTTTATAAAAATCAAGAGCATCAAATAGATCGTGTGGGGCAGATGGAAAAAATAGAAATTGGCTATCATCCGATTGTTAGCACTCTGAGCATAGCACACCATAAGTTCATCATATATACCCGGTCGGATGGGCGCTCGTTTCAAATACACGGAGGGGGTTAAATGATGACGGATTCAGCCCGCTTGACGAAATTGCTTCCAGCATAAGTCCTGGTGCGGATGAGTCTGATTTTGGATTTCTGAATGTTACAATATTCAAGACGCCTTTCCAGAAAGAGGCAAGCGTCAGAGCCCTGAGAGAGACGATTTTTGAAGGCCGGGACCTGAGCGCGACATTCTTCAAGATGGCAGGAATGGCGCAAGGCATTGCTGAACAAAAAACACCCTACAAATTCCTCGCCAACAACAGCAACACGCTGGTTGACGATATCGTCAAGTGGTCTGGCGGACGGGCGCCTTTGCTTGATGATCGGAGTTCAGCACCGGGAAGCCGGCCGGACTCCGAGTTCAATCCAGAGGTTTTCAGCAAGCTTCCGCCGCCAGTTTGGGGCAAAAATTTATACACTCGCCACTTTGACGTTGTCTCCGAGTTCATTGAGGATGGC
>JBDNEZ010000096.1:0-29222 GCA_041690095.1 Anderseniella sp. | reverse complement strand
GGATGTCGTGGGTCTTTGCCCGCGACGCAGGCCGTGAGCCGATATTCAGTGTTGCAATCTCGTTGATCACCGTGGACGACCAGAAAAAATCCTCAAAGCCGTCGGTTTCGTAAACCAGGTCGCGATAGGCAGCATATGCATAGGCCGACAGATCTTCCATGATCTCGATCCACTCTGCCGGAACGGCATGCTCGTCAGGCTGTTCCAGCGATGCCTCCAGCGTAGCTGCAACCAGTGTCTCCAGGTTGCGCCTGCCAAGCCATGGATTGGAATACTTGCTGGAAATGATTTCACCTTGTTCGGTGACGCGAATCTGGCCCTGAACCGCGCCGGCCGGCTGGGCAAGAACAGCTTCGAACGCTGGCCCGCCGCCGCGGCCCACCGAACCGCCACGACCGTGGAACAGACGCAGCCGGACCCCATGTCGGCCCAGCAGCGCGACAAGACCGGTTTCGGCCTTGTACAGTTCCCAGCCCGAGGTGACAAAACCACCGTCCTTGTTGCTGTCGGAATAGCCCAGCATCACTTCCTGTACGCTACCCAGATGATCAACCAGTCTGCGATAGGCGGGAATCGACAACAACTGGTCCATGATCTCCGTGCACGACCGCAGATCCTCGATGGTCTCGAACAGTGGCACGATGTTTACGCTGCCGGTACCTTCCGGTGTTATCAGGCCTGCCTCCTTGAGCAGGACCGCCAGCTCCAGCATGTCGGACACGCTGGTGGTATTGGAGATGATCGAGGTCGTGATGGCACGAGCTCCATAAGTCTTTTGAGCATCCTTCGCTGCCTTGAAAATGGCCAGTTCCTTGGCCGTTTCTTCGCCATACGCCCAATATGGCCGCAGCAGCGGTCTGGATCGGATAAGCTCCTGTGTGAGAACCTCAACCCGTTCCGGCTCACTCATCGCCAGGTAATCCATACCCGGATCCACCGCAGCCAGCAGATCTGCCACCGTGCGCTGGTGTACGTCCGAATTTTGCCGAAGGTCGAGACTGGCGAGATGGAACCCGAAACACTGCACGGCCCTGCGCAAGTTGCTGAGGCGGCCATTGGCAATCAGTTTCGAGCCATTGGCGCACAGCGAAGCATACATGACATCCAGATCTGTGATCAGATCATCAGATAACGCGTAAGGTAAATACCCGCCATCAACACTGTCCGATATGGCACCTGTCAGCTTTTGCCGGGTCGCTACGACGCGACACCTGATCAGCAGCGACGCCAGCCGATACGGCTCCTTTTCCCTGTGGGCCGATTTGTCGGGTGACATTTCCGCCAATGCCAGCACTGCGTCAGACACATTGGACACCGTGGTCGCAATCGATAATTCGCTCTGCAACCGGTCGAGTTCTTCCAGATAGTAATCCAGTGCGGCCTCGGTCTGGAGGCGCAAGGTCTGTTGCAGCACATCTGCGGTCACAAACGGGTTGCCGTCCCTGTCGCCACCAATCCAGCTGCCCATCTGAATGAATTTCAGCGATGGTATCGCCGCGCCGTCCAGATGTTGAGCAAGCGTTTCCTCCACCTGCTTGTGCAATCGCGGCACTTCAGCAAGAAAGGTACTTTTATAGTAGGAAATGCCGTTGGTGACCTCGTCTGCAACAGTCAACCTTGAACGGCGCAGCAGGTTGCTTTGCCATAATGTCTCGATGGCAATGCGCAATTGCATCTCCATGCCGGCAAGTTCCTGCGCGGTATGGCGACCGCGCTCACGTTTTTTCAACAAATCGACGATGTCGCTTTCCCAGTACATCGTGGTGCGCCGGCGGACTTCAGTGGGATGGGCCGTTAGAACCGGAGACACCAGGGCTGTCTTGAAGAACTCCGCCAGTTGGCTGGCGCTCATCCCGGAACCAAGGGCCGTATCGATGGCACGGCCCAATGACCCTGCCCTGGGCGGAGACCCAGCCAATTCGTGGTGATGCGTACGCCGGATATGATGCTGGTCTTCAGCTATGTTCGCCAGATGCGAGAAATAGCTGAAGGCACGAATGACCTCGACCGCCTGCTCAGGTGTCAGTTGCTGCAGCAAACCCTGCAGTTCGTCATGGGATGGCTTGTCATCCGACCTGTGCAACCGCGTGGATGTCTGTCGAATGTTCTCGACGAGGTCGAAAATCTCATTGCCTTCCTTATCGCGGACACAATCACCCAGCATCCGCCCAAGCAGGCGAATGTCTTCCTGCAAGGGTGCATCCTTGGAAATATCACGTATCTGCGATGGGCCTTGATTGGCGAACGCGGCGGTGGAAATGATTTTATCCCTTCAGGCAGGCTGGATTTCAGGATGAGTGTCTTCAGTTGGCACAGCAACGGCAATCGCGTCGCAGTGCAGCAATACAATGCCATTTATGTTGCAACGCAGCAAGAGAATGATTTGTAGTTGCCTGAACATGAAACCAACATGCAGTCGGCAGTGTCCGATAGACGTCAGCGAGTGCACGTCAACTAATCAATGCCCTGCGGTCACCGAATATTGCAATTGTCAGACAATCGTACCTTGTTCCGTTGCCAGACTTGCGCCACACTTTCAGTGCGAGAGCTGTTGCAATCGCGCCAACAAATAACAAAAAGCCGACCCTTGTTCGGGTGTCGGATTGCCCAAGGGAGAATTAAGACCATGCTGAATCGCCGTGTATTGACTAAAGCCGCCATGTTCGCGCTGGCTGGATTCATGACAGCAGCCGCATCCCTGCCGGCGGCTGCCGAGTATCCCGACCGTCCTCTGACGCTCATCGTGCCATGGGGAGCAGGAGGCGGAACGGATGCAACCGGTCGCATGATCGCCGGCTTGCTGAAAGACGAATTGGGTCAACCCGTCAATGTCGTCAACCGAACCGGCGGCAGTGGTGTTGTAGGCCATTCGGCGATCGCAAATGCCACGGCCGACGGCTACACCATTGGCGTCGTTACCGTTGAAATCGGCATGATGCACTGGGCTGGTCTGACCGAGCTTACCGGCAAGGATTACACCCCGATCGCATTGTACAATTATGATGCAGCAGGTTTGCAGGTGCGCGCTGACAGCGAGTGGAAGACAGCGAAAGACGTGATAGATGCCATCAAGGCTGATCCCGGCAAACACAAGGGTTCAGGTACAGGTCAGGGCGGAATCTGGCATCTTGCGCTGGCCGGCATGCTCAACGCTGCAGGAGCCGATCCGGCTGCCGCCCCCTGGGTTCCGTCCAAGGGCGCAGCCCCAGGACTGCAGGAACTGGTCGCTGGCGGAGTTGACGTTGTGACCTGTTCGGTCGTTGAAGCGTCTGCCCTGATAAGTGCCGGTAAGGTCAAGTCGCTGGCGGTTATGGATGATGTGCAACTGGGCGCTTTTCCAGATGTGCCGACGCTGAAGGAAGCCACCGGCATCGACTGGAAGATGGCTGCGTGGCGTGGTGTGGCAGGCCCCAAAGGCATGCCCGATGAAGCCACCACAAAATTGACAGCAGCACTGGAGAAGGTCTGGAAGTCTGCCGAGTTTCAGGACTTCATGAACGGTCGCGGTTTCGGTCTGGTGTGGAAACCCGGCGCAGACTTTGCCACCTGGATGGAAGACAGCGACGCGTCACTGGGAACAGTAATGAAGGCCGTCGGTCTGGCCAAATAGTTGACCGGTTAGCGAGAGCATCATCCGAACAGATGGAATCATCTGCTCGGATAAAGCTGCTCGATTTCATAGTGTTAGAATAATTTTATCCATCCCTATGGATGGATATTGCTCTGGCATTTTCGAGGAGAAGGGTTCGTTGTGTTCACAACGTGCCTTTCTTTTCCGAACGCCTTGACCGGAAACGGTGAAGGCGTTCTGTTCCGGAAGGGAAACTTCGGCCATGCGGTTCAATGACAGTGTGTTTGGCGTGATCCTGGTTGTATTTGCACTTGCCGAGATCGCCTATACCGGCACATTTTCCGGACTGCACGGACAGGACTTCGGGCCTGATCTGTTCCCCATCATCATTGGTGCGGGACTTATGCTGTTCGGTGGCGTTCTGATTGTAAGTGGCTGGTCGCAACGCGCAACTCAACCCATGCTGGTCGTTGGGGACTGGGCACACGACACGGCCAATGTCGTCAACGTTGTCATTTTGCTGGGCAGCGTGGTTTTCTACATCTTATTCTCCACCTGGCTGGGGTTCATTCCCACTGCCCTTGTGATCCAGTCTGTACTATTGGTCCGCCTTGGCACCGGCCTGCTTGCGAGCCTGACAATTGCCGCGATCTCCACCCTGGTCATCCATACCCTGTTTGCGAAAGTCCTGCTGGTCCCCCTGCCCTGGGGTTTGCTGTTGCCGGTTGCATGGTGAATTAGGCGCATGGAAACTGTCCTCAAAGCACTGGAGCTCATTACCGACCCCTACACGCTGGGCGTGATGGCGCTGGCGGCCATGTTTGGCCTGTTCATCGGCGCCATTCCGGGGCTCACCGCCACCATGGCAACGGCTCTGCTGATACCGTTCACCTTCTTCATGGACCCGGTTCCCGCCATTGCCGCCATTGTCGCAACGGTGGCAACCGCAATCTTTGCCGGCGACATTCCCGGTGCCTTGCTGCGCATTCCGGGCACCCCGGCATCTGCCGCCTATTGTGACGAAGCCTATGCCATGACCAAAAAGGGGCTTGCCGAACGCGCGCTCGGCATTGGACTTGTGACATCGGTCATCGGCGGACTGGCCGGATCTGTCGTGTTGTCTGCCAGCGCGCCGGCGCTTGCCGAATTCGCAATCCAGTTTTCCTCATACGAATATTTCTGGCTCGCATGTTTGGGGCTGTCGTGTGCCGTCATCGTCTCAACAGGATCGACCATAAAAGGCTTTGTCTCGCTGTTGATCGGGCTATTCATTGCCACCATTGGCATCGACGGCACTGCAGGATACCCGCGATTTACCTTTGGCAGCGTTGAACTCATGGGCGGTGTGAGCTTCATCCCAGCCATGATAGGCATGTTTGCCATCTCTGAAGTGCTGCGCTACGTGGCCTCCACGCGCACCGTCATCGAGGTACCGCAGCAATCCGTCGGCCGCATTTTCTCAGGTCTTGGTCCGATCCTGTCCAGATACAAATTCAATATCGTTCGCGGCAGTTCGATTGGCGCTCTGGTCGGCATACTGCCCGGCGCCGGCGCGGATATCGCAGCGTGGATTTGCTATGCCATTTCCAAGAAGCGCTCAAAGGAGCCTGAGAAATTTGGCACCGGCCACCCCGAAGGACTGGTTGATGCAGGTGCTGCCAACAATGCCAGCCTGGCCGGCGCGTGGGTGCCGGCAATCGTGTTTGGCATCCCTGGCGACTCAATAACCGCCATTGTCATCGGTGTGCTCTACATGAAGGGCATGAATCCGGGACCGATGGTGTTCATCCAGAATCCCGAACTGATCTATGCCGTGTTCATTGCCTTCTTCATCGCCAATCTTGCCCTGCTGCCGCTGGGCTTTGCGGCAATCAGACTGTCGCGGCAAATCTTGAAGATCCCGCGCAGCGTATTGATGCCGCTGATACTGATGTTCTGCATGGTCGGTGCCTTTGCGATCAACAACACGGTCTTCGGCATCACAGTGATGTTGGTCCTTGGCATCCTCGCCTACCTGATGGAAGAGAACGGGTTTCCGGTGGCACCGGCCATCCTCGGCATTGTGCTTGGCGGCATGGTCGAAGACAATTTCATGGCCTCCATGATCAAGGCAGACGGCAGCCTGCTCGGGTTTTTCTCGCGCCCCATTGCTGCAACGCTGGGCGTTATGACCATCTTGTTGTGGCTCACGCCGATCCTTGCTGCCTCGTGGAGATATTTGCGCCGGCACAAAAACCGCGCCCCCGAATCATAGACCCAGGAGAGTGACCGGAAGAAGACTACCGAAGCGCTTCCAGCACACAAGAGATCATCAGCCTGCGGGTAACAAACGATCAGATACGCCTTGCAACATAAGGTTTGTGAAATCCGTTAAGAGCAATTAATACCAGATCCCGTGATCCGTGGTGCCGTCATCGGCACTACATTTCTGCCTGCCATGCCGCTGTTCGGGCTCAAACAATTTCGCAATGCCGGTACAAACCGCTGAATTGAAATATCTTCAACCGTGTCGCTTTCTATGAGCCTCAACAACTCGTCATTTCTTCTGAAATCGGAACGCTCACCCAGCAGCGGAACACCCCTGCGCTCGCGATATTCATCCAGAGATTTGCTATAGTAGTGATTGATGCGCAACACATCAGTTGACCTGGCTGCAAGGCGATGATCGGCATGCCCGATTACTCGGCGTTGTTCCGTCCAGGACTCCGGGCAATGGTTCCTGAGAATGAAGACATGAGAATTATGCACGCCCCGCACTGCACTTGGCCGAACGATCGTCTTGACGCGCGACAGATGCTTGCTTGAATTCATGGGCTGCCTGAGCCGCCGGGTGTAGTTTTCAGATACCAGGCCCGCAGGTTTGCGGGCGTGACCGGATGTACCGAACATGTGCCAGTACACCGACAGGGAATCGAGGTCCTCGTATTCGCGCAATACATCGGTCAGCGAATTCTCCGTAGTTGGAAACAGGAATTCATCTGTATCAATAAACGCCATCCAGTCGGTGAGATGGCCAAAATTGGCAAGGCAATGCAGCATGGCCAGCTTCTGAATTCGGCCTCCTGTGCCGGCCACGCCTTCCCAGCCCTTCAGAAAATCAGCCCAGCCGACAACAGTCACCAATCCTGCGTCTACATAGGGTGACAGCCGGGCGACTGTATCGTCGTCACTACCGTTGTCATAAATGAAGAAATGACTGACCCCCATCATCCGATGAAATTCAACCCACTCGTTTATATACTGTGCTTCATTGCGGACAATGACAGATATGGTCAGGAAATGCTCGGCTGGTCTGACCTCGACAACCGGATGCGGTAGCCACAGCCTGCGCCTTGCGGAACCGGGCCACAATCCGGCAAGCTGCCAGAGTCGTTGCTCGATTTTGAATACTGTCTCGGGCTTGATTTGGAACATTGCGACAATCCCCCTGTCGATTTCCAAAGTGCGATTCGAAACAACAACATAACACATCTTTGGGAAACGGGGCACACAGGGACCAACAAAAACCGTGCACTGTGGATCAAAGGTATCACAAATATGTTACTGGCAAATCCCCCCCATAACTCGCCGTAAAAGCCTACTCCTCCGCAATGTCTTCATTCCAGAGTTCGGGGTTTTCCGCAATGAAGCGGGTCATCAGGGCCTTGCAGTCCGAATCGTCTGCGACCACCACTTCAATGCCTCTGGACAGCAGAAAGTCCTCATTACCCCCGAACGTTGTGTTTTCGCCTATTACCACCCGGGGAATGCCGAACTGGATGATGGTGCCGGTGCACATCATGCACGGGCTCAACGACGTATAGATGGTCATGTCGCGATATGAGCGTTGCCGGCCGGCCTTGCGCAGTGCATCCATCTCGCCGTGAGCAATCGGATCACTTTGCTGAACCCGTTGATTGCGCCCGCGCGACACCAGTGTGTCGCCTCGCGCCAGCACCGAGCCAATTGGGCAGCCGCCCTCGTCAAAACCTGCCTTGGCCTCGTCATAGGCCATGCGAAGAAAATTCCGGTCTGTTTCATTGAGCATGTGGACCTCGCCTTATACCCTCTCCCCGCGCCGAAACGGCACCAGCAACGCTTGTGGATATCTGGTTTTTCGCGCCATGACAATCATCGCAAATATCGACATGACATAAGGCAACATGAGGAAAAACTGATACGGGATGAACGCACCAGCAGACTGTTGCGCCCGCACCTGAATGGCTTCAAGCCCGGCGAACAACAGCGCGCCAAGCAGCGCCCTGCCGGGTTGCCATGAGGCAAAGATCACCAGCGCAACACAGATCCAGCCGCGGCCATTGATCATCCCGAAATAGAAAGCGTCAAACCACGACATGGTGATAAAAGCCCCGCCAACTGCCATGAACGCACTGCCCACCATCACGGCACCTGTACGCACCGCAAGCACATTGATGCCTTGTGCCTCGACAGCCACCGGGTTTTCGCCGGACATACGCACCGCCAGGCCAACCGGTGTTCTGAACAACACATACCAGACCATCGGGACCAACGCCAAAGCCAGGTAGGTCAGCGCTGATTGACTGAACAAGGCTTCGCCAATGATCGGCAGGTCAGACAACCACGGGATGGCAATGGGTTTGAACGGTACGATTTTCGGCGGTGTCGTGGCGTCCGGTAGCAGCATGCGATAGACGAAGTAACTCAACGCCGAGGCAAACAGCGTAATCCCGATACCCGTTACATGCTGCGACAGGCCCAGATGCACTGTGAACACGGCATGCAGCAATCCGAAAACCGCGCCCATGCAGGCGGCAAACAACACACCGCCCCACAGGTCTCCGCCCTGATAGACCCACATCCAGCCGGACATGGCACCCACCGTCATGATGCCTTCAATACCAAGATTGAGAACCCCTGCCCGCTCGCAGATAAGCTCGCCCAGCGTTCCGAATATCAACGGACTGACAATGCGGATCGTGGCCGCCCAGAAACCCGCTGTCAGCAGTATGTCAATGAAATCGCTCATGCCCGCCACCTGATCTTGTACTGACTGAGCATGACACTGCACAGCACCGCCAGAATGGAAACACCAACCAGTACGTCGGCAATGTATGTAGGAATGTTGACGGCGCGCGACATGGCATCAGCGCCGACGTAAACCGCAGACAGGAAAATTGCCGCCGGCACCACGGCCAGCGGATTGAGTTGTGCCAGCATGGCAACCGCAATGCCGGTGTAGCCGAACCCCGGCGACAGATCGAGTGTCAGATAGCCCTTCAGACCGGCGGTCTCACTGACCCCTGCCATACCGGCCAGTCCGCCTGATATCATCGCCGTCATGATCACAGTGCGATTGACATTGATGCCTGAAAACGCCGCCGCCCTGGCGTTGTGTCCCACTGCCCTGATTTCGTAGCCCTGCACGGTGAATCGCATCATCAGCCAGATAATCACTGCCATGAACAATGCGATGATCAGCCCGAAATGCAACCGCCCCTTGGCCAGCAACGTCGGCAGTACACCTTCGTCGATGATCGACGCTGTCTGCGGCCATCCAAGAGATGCCGGGTCTTTCCACGGCCCTTCTATCAGATAGCTGACCACCAGCAGCACGACGAAATTCAGCAGCAGCGTGGTGACAACTTCATCCACCTTCAAATGGGTTTTGAGCAACACCGGTATAAGCAGCAGTGCCCCGCCGGCCAGCGCCCCCATGATGACCAGAAACGGCACCATCAGCACAGGCGGCAGGGCGATCAGCCCGGTGCCAAAAAACGTCGCGGCCAGCGCCCCCGCATAAAGCTGGCCTTCGGCGCCGATATTGTAGAACTTTGCGCGGAAGGCCACCGAAACCGCCAGCCCGGTGAAGATCAGCGGAATTGAACGGGTCAATGTCTCATTGAGCGCAAACGCCGATCCGAATGCACCTTTGAACAACAAAAAATACGCCTTGGGGATGGATGCACCTGCCCACGATATCAATGCGGCGCAAATGATCAGTGAGGCAACAATGGCCCACACCGGTGCCAGTCCGGCCCGCCAGACAGACACTGACTCACGCGGCTCAATAACCATTGGTCAGGCTCTCCATGCTTGCTTCACCCCGGTCATCGTGGCCGGCCATCATCAGGCCAATCTCGGCGATTGACCGCTCACCTGTCGGCAAGGCGCTGCTGAGCCTGCCATGTGACATCACCGCAAGCCGGTCGGTCAATGCCATCAGTTCATCAAGGTCTTCGGATATGAGCAGGATTGCAGCCCCTCTTTTTCGAGCCTCCAGCAATTGCTCCTGGACATAGGCTATTGCACCTTCATCAAGTCCGCGCACCGGCTGGTTGGCCAGAATGAAGGACGGGGTGTTGGACAGGGCCCGCGCCAGGATAAGCTTTTGCATGTTGCCGCCTGACAGCAACCTGGTTTGCGCATTCGGGCCCTTGCAGCGCACATCGAACTGTTTGATTTGCGTCTCGGCGCGGGCCCGCGCGCGGTTGCCGTCAATGATAAAACCGGCCCGGCACATCGCATTGGATCTTATGTCTTCGGAAACCAGGTTTTCCCAGATATCCATGTCTGCAACCACACCACGCGCATGCCGGTCTTCCGGAATTCGTCCGACCCCGGAGGCCACAATTGCACGCGGATTGCCAGCCTCCAGCATTTTCCCATTGAGCCTGACAGAGCCGGAAAAGTCTTTCCTCAGGCCGGACAGGATGTCAGCCAAAGTGCCCTGTCCGTTGCCGGCAACGCCGGCAATGCCGACGATTTCATGCCGGTGGAGTGTCAGGTCGATGTTTTTGAGTTCCGCTGCACCGGTTGCGCCGGTTGATACATCGGAAATCTCAAGAACCGGCTCACCGGGCTTGACAGCCGAGAGCCTGGGCCGGGTAACAATCCGGCCGACCATCAGTTCCGCCAGTTGCTCGCGCGTGGAAACCGCCGTTTCGAGCGTCCCGACAATTGCCCCGCGGCGCAGCACCGCAATGCGATTGCTCACGGCCAGGATCTCATGCAGCTTGTGGGATATGAAGATGATGGCAAGGCCCTTCGCGGTCATCGACTTCAGCGTCGCGAAAAGACGGTCGGACTCCTGCGGGGTCAGCACCGCAGTCGGTTCATCAAGAATCAGAATGCGGGCGTCGCGATAAAGTGCTTTGAGTATTTCAACCCGCTGGCGTTCCCCGACCGACAGATCGGCAACCAGCACGTCGGGATCAACCACCAGGCCATAGTCGCGGATCAGGCCTGCCAGTTTTTGACGGCTGCTTGCCTGGTCGTGGCGCCACGACCACAGGCTCTCTGTTCCCAGCGTGATATTTTCAAGTACGGTCAGATTATCGGCCAGCGTGAAGTGCTGATGCACCATGCCGATACCGGCGCTGATCGCGGCCTGGGTTGATCCCGGGGTCAATGCCTCGCCATCCACCAGTATGTCACCCTCATCGGCCTGATAATGGCCGAACAGAATGTTCATCAGCGTCGTCTTGCCAGCACCGTTTTCTCCCAGCAAGGCAAGCACCTCGCCTGGTTGAAGCGTCATTGAAACACTGTCGTTTGCGGTGAGGGTTCCGAAGCGCTTGGTAACGCCCCGGAACTCCAGAACTGGCGGATTGCTCACTCCTCCGGCTAACCTAGAACGACGACTTCGGCTCAGTGTCGGTAATCGTCACGTCCATCTCGCCGGCCAGTATCTTCGCTTTCGTGGCCTCCACCTGAGCCTTGATGTCGGCCGGTATCCTGTCTTCGAACTCATAATAGGGAGCAAGGCTCGCCCCGCCCTTGCGCATCATGGTCCATTCCTTGTAGTCGGCAGCCTTGAACGTACCGCCCTTCACTTCCGCGATGGCGTTGGCAATAGCTGCTTCCATGTCCCAGAGCGCCGAAGTCACAACCACGTCGGTACCGTTTTCTTCCTTGTTCATGTCATTGACATTGCCGAATGCCAGCACACCTTTTTCACGCGCTGCATCAACCACACCGGCGCGCTCTGCATACATGATGTCTGCACCGGACTCGATCTGTGCAAAAGCGGCTTCTTTTGCTTTTGGAGGGTCGTACCAGGAGCCTATAAAGGTGACCTTGTACTGGATATCCGGATTGACCGATTTCGCGCCATCGATGAATGCGTTGAACAGACGGTTTACCTCGCCGATCGGATAACCACCGACCATGCCGAGCTTGTTGGTCTTCGTCATGGCACCGGCAATCATGCCCATCAGGAAACAGGGCTCATGAATGTAATTGTCGAACACCGAAAAGTTTGAGCCGTGCGGTTTGAACGGATCACCCATCAGGAAGGCGATATCGGGGTATTCATCGGCAACCTTGCGGGCTTCTTTGGAAATACCGAACGCCTCGCCGACAATCAGCTTGACGCCTGACTCGCAATATTCCCGCAACACCCGGATATAGTCCGTGTTGGCGACTTTTTCCGAGAACACATACTCGATATCGCCCTTTGCCTTGGCCGCTTCGAGGCCTTGATGCAGGCGCGCATCCCACTTCTGCTGGATCGGCTGAGTGTAGATACCGGCAACCTTGATGGTCTCCGCAAAAGCGGACCTTGCACCAAGCGTAGTTGCGCCGGCTGCGGCAGCCAGCATGATGTTAAACTGGCGTCTGTTGGTGTTCCACGTCATTGTTTTTGCTCCACTCGATAGTTTCAAAATGTGTTTGGTTCAATTTCCCGGTGATGCTCCGGCACTCCCTCGATCAGTAATTTTACCAACTGGTCAAATAAAGGCTAGTCAAAGACAATCCGCTAAGCCAGCAGTTTTTGAATTGACCACAGGTTTTCCAGCCGCATTTCGCCTCTACCCACAGTTTTCAACGAAAAAGGGCGGCTGATCAACCGCCCTTTCACACCTACATTGTCATGATGCGGTTATTTGAGTGCCTTGTCGGTAATCACCGAAGTCCAGGCACCTTCCGGCTCCTTGGTAATGACCGGGTCAGAACCGCCTGCCAGCAATGTACTGACCGTGCGCTTGTAGTCGGCCTCGTCCAGGGCACCATTGGAGCCTGCCGTCAGCTTGGCGACCTCACGCATCATGCGCTTTTGATGTTCTTCTGTCTGCGCACCGGAAGAATCATTTTCCAGCACAATGTCTGCCGCCTCGTCCGGGTTTTCCTCGGCAAACTTCCAGCCCTTCATCGACGCGCGGACAAAGCGGACCATCTTGTCTTCAAACGCAGGGTCCTTGAGCCTGTCCTCGAGAACATAAATACCGTCCTCCAGCGTTGCCACGCCATGATCTTCATACTTGAACACAACCAGATCATCGGCAGTCAATCCCGCATCAATGATCTGCCAGTATTCATTGTAGGTCATTGTCGACACGCAGTCGGCCTGTTTCTGCAGAAGCGGATCAACATTGAAGCCCTGCTTGAGAACCTTCACGCCATCGGCGCTGCCGTCGGTTGCAATGCCCAGGTGGCTCATCCACGACAGGAACGGATATTCATTGCCGAAAAACCAGACGCCGAGCGTCTTGCCCTTGAAATCTGCCGGAGTGCTGATGCCGGAATCCTTGCGGCAGGTGAGCATCATGCCTGAGGTCTTGAACGGCTGGGCAATGTTGACCAGCGCGACCCCCTTTTCCCGCGAGGCCAGCGCAGATGGCATCCAGTCCAGAACCACGTCGGCGCCACCGCCCGCCAGAACCTGGACCGGCGCAATATCGGGACCGCCGGGCTTGATTTCCACGTCGAGGTCCTCGTCCTTGTAGAAGCCCTTGTCCTTGGCGACATAATAGCCTGCGAACTGAGCCTGGGTGACCCATTTCAGTTGCAGTGACAGCTTGTCCGCAGCCATTGCGGCACTTGCGGCAACCGACATGGCTCCTGCAAGCAGGATAGTCATCAGTTTTGTTTTCATAGCGTTACTCCTTGTTATGTCCGCCTGCGTCGAAGCGACGGATGCCAAAACGTGACGGTGCGCTCAGCAAGCGCGACCAAACCGTAGAACGTCGAACCGGCCAGGGCTGCCACGGCGATTTCAGCCCAGACCATGTCTACATTCATTCTTCCCACTTCCGTGGAAATACGAAACCCCATGCCCACGATCGGGGTGCCGAAAAATTCGGCCACGATTGCCCCGATCAGTGCAAGGGTGGAGTTTATTTTAAGAGCGTTGAATATGAAAGGAGCCGCTGCAGGCAGGCGCAACTTGGTCAACGTCTGCCACCAGGTACTCGCATAGGTGCGCATCAGATCGCGCTGCATGTGATCGGCTGCCGAAAGCCCCTGCACCGTATTCACCAGCATCGGGAAGAAGGTCATGATGACGACAACCGCTGCTTTGGACTGCCAGTCAAAGCCGAACCACATGACCATGATCGGCGCGACGCCGATAATCGGCAGCGCGGATACAAAATTGCCCAGCGGCAACAGCCCGCGCTTCAGGAAGGAGGACCGGTCGCACGCCAATGCAACCAGAAATCCCGACCCGGAGCCCAGCACATAACCTGCGATAACGGCCTTCAGAAAAGTCTGCTGAAAATCCGCCCACAGGATCGGCAGCGAATTCATGATACGCTCCCAGATCATTGATGGAGGCGGCAACAGCACCCTTGGCACGTCGAGGCCCCGGGTAAAGCCTTCCCACAAGACCAGAAGCGCTATTCCAAACAGCAACGGGATCAACAGGCTGACGCACTTTTGCAGCACCTGGTTTCCAAAGTCCTGACGCGACAGCCATTCGTTCAGGACCCAGGTCCCCAGCCAGAACAACACCGCCAACACCAGCAGCCATATCATGTTGCGGCTCCTTCCGGTTTCTGTCCCATGCGCTTGAGAACACGAGCATGGGCAAAGCCGACGATCATCACCAGGACGGCGGCCAGGATTGCAGCTGTGAACAGGGCAGACCATATCTGAATGGTTTGCCCGTAATAGGAACCGGCCAGCAATCTCGCGCCGAGCCCCGCGACCGCACCAGTGGGCAGTTCTCCAACAATGGCACCAACCAGCGATATCGCAATGGCGATTTTCAGGGAGGTAAACAGATAGGGCATCGATGATGGCCAGCGCAGTTTCCAGAAAATTTGAGCAGTGGACGCACTGTAAGTGTGCATCAGATCAAGCTGCGCCTGACCCGGACTGCGCAGGCCTTTCACCATGCCCACCACAATGGGGAAGAATGACAGGTAGGTGGAGATCATCGCCTTGGGCAACAGGCCCGACAGGCCAATGGCATTCAACACCACGATGATCATCGGTGCGATGGCCAGGATCGGGATGGTCTGACTGGTGATCACCCACGGCATCACGGATTTGTCCATCGCCCGATTGTGGACAATACCAACCGCCAGCAAAATCCCCAGCAAGGTTCCCAGCGCAAAACCGAGCAGTGTCGCCGACAGGGTGATCCAGGCATGATAGACCAGACTGCGCTTGGAAGTGATGTTCTTGAGCACAATGGTCTTGTACATCTCGTCCGCGATCTGATGGATCGCCGGCAGGACCGGTCGTTGCTGGCTCATCGTATTGGAGACCAGTTGTGAAAAACCGATTTGTGTGCCGGCCCGTTCGGCCTTGTCATATTCGAACGGCGCATTCATCCACACCACGCAGGCATACCAGATCACGACGATCACGGAGATGACGGTGAGAACCGGAATGGTTTTGCCCTTGGCACTCATGATGACACGGGCTCACTCATCATAACTGTGCCCTGCCCGTAGCCCTTCACGCACACGATGGGCAATTTTCAGAAACTCGGGGCTCTCGCGAATGTCCAGCGGGCGTAGATTCGGCAATGTGGACTTGATGACATCGCTGACCCTGCCCGGCCGCGGGCTCATGACAACGATTTTGGTGGACAGGTAAACCGCTTCGGGAATCGAGTGGGTCACAAAGCAAATCGTCTTGTTGGTCTTGTCCCACAGCTTCAGCAACTGCTCGTTGAGATGGTCGCGGACAATCTCGTCCAGCGCGCCAAACGGTTCATCCATCAACAAAAGGTCGGCGTCAAAGGCCAGAGCGCGCGCAATTGAAGCTCTTTGCTGCATGCCGCCGGAAAGCTGCCAGGGATACTTTTTCTCAAAGCCGGCAAGATTGACGAGATCCAGCGTGCGGGCAATGCGCTGTCGCATTTCATCTGCCGAAAAGCCCATGATCTCAAGCGGCAGGGCGACATTGCGTTCGATTGTCCGCCATGGATAAAGCGACGCTGCCTGGAAAACATAGCCATAGGCCCGCGCCTTGCGCGCTGTTTCCGGATCGACGCCGTTGACCTTGATTTCACCTCCGGTCGGTTTTTCCAGGTCAGCGATCACTCTCAGGAATGTCGTCTTGCCACACCCTGACGGCCCGATGAACGACACGAATTCGCCTTTTGCGACACTCAGATTGACACCCGCCAGCGCATGCACGGGCCCATCATTGGTTTGAAACGTCAAAGACAGGTCGTTTGCCGTCACAACAGCTTGCGACATCAAACGCCGCTCGCCGGAATTCCCGTACGTTGCACTTTTCGGGGCGCCGTAACCTGCTTCCATTCGGACAGTGCCTTGTTTACCGCCTGGAACGGCTCGCGTTTGACGAATTGTCCATGGCCCTCGCGGGTCTTGACAGCGCCTTCTTCAATCGCCACTTCGCCTCGGGTCAGGGTGAATCTCGGCAGACCTTCAACCTGCTTGCCTTCAAACACATTGTAATCAATTGCTGACTGTTGCTTGTCTGCCGTGATGGTTTTCTTCAGGCCTGGGTCCCACACCACGAGATCGGCGTCGCAGCCCACGAGGATGGCACCTTTTTTCGGATAGATATTGAGGATTTTTGCAATATTGGTGGACGTCACCGCGACGAACTCGTTCATCGTCAGACGACCGGTCTTGACGCCGTAGGTCCACAACATTGGCATCCTGTCTTCAAGGCCACCGGTGCCATTGGGAATCTGGGTAAAATCACCAACACCGAACCGTTTCTGCTCGGTCGTGAAGGCGCAATGATCAGTGGCCACCACCTGCAGGGAACCGGCTTGCAGACCCGCCCACAGCGAGTCCTGATGGCGCTTGTTGCGGAACGGGGGCGACATGACCCGGCGCGCCGCATGGTCCCAGTCAGCGTGCGCATACTCGCTTTCATCAAGCGTAAGATGCTGTATCAACGGTTCGCCGTAAACCCGCATGCCGTTTTGCCGGGCCCGGCGGATGGCTTCATGCGACTGCTCGCACGACGTATGCACCACGTACAGTGGAACGCCCGCCATGTCGGCAATCATGATCGCCCGGTTGGTGGCTTCACCTTCGACTTCCGGCGGCCGCGAATAGGCATGCGCCTCGGGGCCGTCATTGCCTTCAGCCATCAGCTTGGCTTGCAGTTGTGCGACGACATCGCCGTTTTCGGCATGCACCAGCGGCATGGCACCAAGCTCGGCGCACCTCTGGAATGACGAGTACATCTCGTCGTCATCAACCATCAAGGCCCCCTTGTAGGCCATGAAGTGCTTGAACGTGTTGATGCCCTTGTCGCGAACCACGGTTTGCATTTCATTGAACACCTGCTCATCCCACCAGGTGATCGCCATGTGAAACGAGTAATCGCAGTTGGCGCGTCCGGACTTGTTGTCCCACATCTGTAGCGCGTCAAGCAGCGACTGGCCCGGCGCCGGCAGGGCAAAGTCGACAACCATCGTCGTACCGCCGGCAAGTGCCGCGCGGGTTCCGCTCTCAAAATCGTCCGATGAGTATGTACCCATGAACGGCATTTCCAGGTGGGTATGCGGATCGATGCCGCCGGGCATGACAAAACAGCCGGTAGCGTCCAGGACCTTGTCCGCTTCAAGTCCGTCCCCGATGGCAACGATCTTGCCGCCCTCTATTTTGACATCGGACTTGTAGGTCAGGTCTGCTGTGACAATTGTGCCACCCTTGATGACTGTACCGGTCATGATTTCTGATCCTCTTACGCGATGATTTCAGCCGTTTCGACGACCGCATGAAACAACACTTCAGCCCCGGCCGTCGACCATTCCCTGGTGATTTCCTCTGCTTCATTGTGGCTCAATCCGCCGATGCACGGGCACATTACCATGGCCGTCGGCGCCACACGGTTGACCCAGCATGCATCATGGCCTGCACCTGATATGAGGTCACGGTGAGAATAGCCGAGACGCTCTGCAGCATCACGGATGGCCTGCACACAGTTGTCATCAAACTCCACCGGGTCAAACCCGCCGGTCTTCTCAATTTCCAGGCCAAGGCCCATTTCATCGCAGATTTTCCCGGCACCCTCGGCAAGCTGCTGTTCCATATTCTGGATCACAGCAAGATTGGGCGAGCGAAAATCGACGGTGAACACCGCCTTGCCGGGAATCACGTTCCTGGAGTTGGGATAGATCTCGATATGACCGGCAGCGCCCACCGCATCAGGCTTGTGCGACCAGGCGATCTCTTCAACCAGTTCGAGAATGCGTGCCATGCCCAATCCGGCATTCTTGCGCAATGGCATCGGCGTCGATCCGGTATGGGAGTCTTTGCCAAGCACCGTCAACTGGGACCAGGACAGACCCTGGCCATGGGTTACCACGCCAATATCAACGCCTTCGGCTTCCAGAATCGGACCCTGTTCGATGTGCAGTTCGAAGAATGCTTTCATCTTGCGGGCACCGACTTCTTCCTCGCCACGCCAGCCGATGCGTTCCAGTTCATCGCCGAATTTCTTGCCTTCGGAATCTTCGATTCCATAAGCCCAGTCCTGCTTGTGCACACCTGCAAACACGCCTGACGCCAGCATCGGCGGTGCGTAGCGGGCGCCTTCCTCATTGGTCCAGTTGGTCACGACAATCGGGTGTTTTGTCTTGATGTTGAGATCATTCAGGGTTCGCACTATTTCGAGCCCTGCCAGCACCCCCAGAACGCCGTCATAGCGACCACCGGTGGGTTGTGTATCCAGATGCGATCCGACATAGACCGGCAAAGCGTCAGGGTCGGTTCCCTCGCGCCGCATGAACATGGTGCCCATCTGGTCCACAGCCATGCTGCAGCCGGCGTCTTCGCACCAGCGCTGAAACAGTCTGCGACCTTCGCCATCTTCATCAGTGAGCGTCTGGCGATTGGAACCACCGGCGACACCGGGGCCGATTTTCGCCATTTCATGAATAGAATCCCACAGCCGTTCGCCATTGATACGCAGGTTTTCGCCAGGTGCTGTCATTTGGTTTTCCGTGCAAAAGTGAAAAATTTGATCATTTGGTAAAGGTTACAGGTTTCAGTTTGACTCTCAAGATGTAAAATTAAAACTTCAGGCTGTACGTTGATCCGAAACCAGCCCGCAGGAGACCCATCGTTTGGCCAGGCCCAGAGCTGCAGAAACCCGCAAACGCACTCGCATCCAGCGCGAGAAGGAAGATCGCATTCTCGACGCAGCTCTGGATGTGTTTTCGGTACACGGGTTTCGCGGTTCGACCATTGACCAGATCGCCAGGGCCGCCGATATGTCGAAGCCGAACCTGCTGTATTATTTCCGCACCAAGGAGGCAATCCACCGGCTGCTGATAGGACAGCTGCTGGACACCTGGCTTGATCCACTACGTGAGATGCAGGCGGACGGAGATCCCCTGTCGGAAATCTGTTCCTATATCAGGCGCAAACTTGAAATGGCCCGTGACTACCCCCGCGAAAGCCGCCTGTTTGCCAACGAGATGTTGCGCGGCGCACCCCACATCCAGCAGGAAATGAGTGACCTGAAATCACTGGTGGACGAAAAAGCCGGGATCATGCGCAAATGGATGCAGGACGGCAAGCTTGCCAGATGCGATCCCCACCATCTCATTTTCTCGATCTGGGCAACCACGCAGCACTATGCCGACTTTGACGTGCAGGTGCTCGCGATTCTTGACCCCGGCAAAGCAGGCGACGGCCGCTTTGAAGACGCGGCCCGATATCTTGAGAAACTGTTTATTGAAGGGTTGAAACCGTAAATGTCAGTTCACTGGTCCGGTGCGAACGCCATGACCAGCATTGCCGCTGCCGTGAGCAGAGCCCCGGCAAGGATGGACGGACCAACCCATCCGTGTCCGATGCTGCCTTCGATCAGGATAACGAATCCGGGTGTGAAATAGGTATAAGACAGCACCTTGGAGGCCGGCAGGCGCAGCGAGGCAAACTGGATAAGAAAGAATGTTCCCGCTGTGGTGAACACGGAAAGATACGCCACTGCCAGCCAGACGATGACGGGTAGTGCCATCCAGTCCGTCGACACAATGGCAGACGCGCCGATTGATCCGATCCAGAGGGTCGATGCGACCAGCGTGAAAAGCGTGAAGTGCAGGACAGGCTCACCCTTGTTGAACTTTCGGACCAGCGGAGCATAGGCAGCATGGGCCACACATCCGATAAAAAAAATCGCTTCTCCCCGACCAATCTGGAAGCTCAAAATGGCATCCATATCACCTTGAAATATCACCCAGATGGCACCGGATGCAGCAATCAGCAAGCTGAGCCAGACAATACCGGGCGTGGTCTGGCGCAGGAACAGCCAGCCAAAGCCCGCACTCATCAGCGGAACCAGCATGAACACCGCGCCGGTTGAAATCGGTTGGGCAATCTGCAGCGCCACGAACATCAAGATGAAGTACGTTGCCATCAGGGCCCCTAAAATGGCATAGCGCCACACAGCCCGGGGTCTGGGGATCGGTTGTTGCGCAAGCGTCAGCGCAACGGCAGCAACCAGACCGGTCGCAATTGCAAACCGCACGCCATTCAGCGCAGCCGGTGCTATGAACGGTGCAGCCAGATGCCCGATCGAGAACGAACCGGCAATCAGCAGGGCAAACAACACGGATGCCAAATGACCCAGTAGCTTCTGTCGGCCAGTGGCAAACCCGGTCGACGGCGTTGCAGCTTCCTGCTCACTCATTTACATGATCCAACAGCTACATGATCCAGTAGTGCAGGCGGGTGTCACTCAGCTGCTACATTCGATGGATTGTTTGGATGCTCCGTCCAATTGCTGTAGTCGCCGCTTACCTTGTGCCCGGTTCGCTTGTCTGTCTCACCGGCCGCCAGCTGTTCCATGGTGATGCAGTTTTCAACCGGGCAGACATTCACACACAGATTGCAGCCAACGCACTCTTCCTCGATCACCTCGAAATGACGGCGCCCATTCACTTCCTGGGTGATCGCCTGATGCGATGTATCCTCACAGACAATGTGGCACCTGCCGCACGAGATGCACATCTGCTGGTCAATCCGTGCCTTGGTTACATAGTTCAGATTGAGATATTGCCAGTCGGTGACATTGGTAACCGCACGCCCGATGACATCGTCCAGCGTGGCGTGGCCCTTTGCATCCATCCAGTTTTCAAGACCCTCGATCATCTCCGACACGATTTTGAAGCCATATGTCATGGCAGCAGTACAGACCTGCACATTGCCGGCACCAAGAGCCATGAATTCTGCGGCATCGCGCCAGGTGGTTATGCCGCCAATGCCCGAGATGGGAAGTGTTCCGGTTTCAGCGTCACGGGCGATGTCTGCCACCATGTTCAAAGCGATTGGCTTGACCGCCGGACCGCAGTAGCCGCCATGCGAACCCTTGCCGTCTATCGACGGTTCAGGTGAGAAATTGTCGAGGTTGACGGATGTGATCGATGAAACGGTATTGATCAGCGAGACGGCATCTGCGCCACCTGCCTGTGCCGCGCGTGCCGGAAACCGGATGTCGGTAATATTGGGTGTCAGCTTCACGATGACCGGCATGCGGGTGCTTGCCTTGCACCAGCGCGTGACCATTTCGATATACTCCGGAACCTGGCCGACCGCAGATCCCATGCCGCGTTCGCTCATGCCGTGTGGGCAGCCGAAGTTGAGTTCAATGCCATCAGCTCCGGTTTCTTCAACCAGCGGCAATATGGCTTTCCAGGCCGCCTCTTCGCATGGCACCATGATTGATACCACCAGCGCCCGGTCCGGCCAGTCCTTCTTGACCTGCTTGATCTCGCGCAGATTGACATGCAGGTCGCGGTCGGTAATCAACTCGATATTGTTGAGCCCGAGCAAGCGGCGATCAGCCCCCCAGACCGCGCCGTAACGCGGCCCATTGACATTAACCAGCGGCGGCCCTTCCTCGCCCAGGGTTTTCCAGACAACCCCACCCCATCCGGCCTTGAAGGCCCGTTCCACATTGTAGGCCTTGTCAGTCGGCGGCGCCGATGCCAGCCAGAACGGATTTGGCGATTTGATGCCGGCGAAAGTGCTTCTGATATCAGCCATGATAATCTCCTTTGACGCGCCTTTGCGACGTCGCGCTATTGCTTGAGCGCGCGGTTGATCGCTTCAGCCGCGTTTCGACCCTGGGCAACTGCTGTTACTGTCAGATCGTCACCATTGTTGGTGCAATCGCCCCCCGCCCAGACTTTGTCGGCAGAGGTGCACCCGTCTGCATCCGTCGCAATGCGTCCGCCGTCAAGCTCGATCGGCAAACCCATATCTGACGCTTTGAATTTCTGACCAATGGCAACCAGAACCTGATCTGCCGCGATGGTCATCGACTCTCCGGTACCGGTCAGCTTGCCGCCGTCCTGCGATGTATATTGCAGGGTAACCGATTGAAGTTTTCCGTCCGCGACGTTGACTTTTTCCGGCTGCAGCCAATGGCGGATGATGACGCCGCGTGATGTGGCAAGGTCCTGCTCAAACACCGACGCATTCATCTGGTCCTTGCCGCGGCGATAGCAGATGGTTACGTCCTCGGCACCAAGCAGTTTGGCTTGCACCGCAGCATCAATCGCGGTCATGCCGCCTCCAACCACCACTATTCGTCTACCGATGCCAATGTCTGTCTTGTCGCGCGACTGGCGCAAACCGGCGATGAAATCGACGGCATCAACAACACCTTCGATTGCTGCATTATCCAACTTCAACCCGTTGACATCGGCCAATCCGACACCAAGGAAGACAGCATCATAGTCCGATTGCAGTTGCGCCAACGAAACCTCTTGTCCGAGTTTTTGACCGTATTTGATGTTGATACCGCCGATGGACAGCACAAACTCGACCTCGCGCCGGGCGAAATCGTCCACGGTCTTGTAGGCCGCAATACCAAACTCATTCAGGCCCCCCGGCTTTTGCCTGCCTTCGAAAATCTCGACATCGTGCCCGTGCATGGCAAGCCGATGTGCGCATGCCAGTCCGGCGGGCCCTGCCCCGATCACGGCAACTTTCTTTCCCGAAGCCGGCGCGCGCCGATAGAATTCAGTCCCGGCGTCCATTGCATGATCTGTTGCATATCTTTGCAGCAGGCCAATCCGGACAGGTTTGCCCTCAGCCACTTCACGGACACAAACCTGTTCGCACAAGGTTTCAGTGGGGCAAACCCTGGCACACATTCCGCCGAGTATATTCTGATCAAAAATTGTTTGTGCCGAGCCCACCGGGTTGCCTGTCGCAATCTGCCTGATGAACAACGGAATATCGATCGACGTCGGACATGCAGTCACGCACGGCGCATCATGGCAGAAGTAGCATCTGTCAGCGGCAACCACCGCTTCGTGCGTGCTGAGCGCTGGATGCAGGTCCTGAAAATTCGCCTCGATATCTGATGACGCCAATCGTCCTGCAACCACGCCGCCTTCGTGCTGTTTGCTTTTCAATGGACTTGCCTCCCTGGCGTGTAGCTGATGCTTGTCGTTCCGGCCCGACGGGTCAGGCAATTGTTGTGAGGTTATGCAAGTTCAAAATATTTATCAATTGGTAAATTTTCCTGTCGTTATCCACACCCACCACTTGCCCAAACCGGATTGAATGCGTATCCACTGCCCCAGAGCAACTTTGAAAGCGATCAGGTTGTTGATTTTTGGTTGATTCAACCAAAAACCATCCTGATCCGGCCATCTGGCGTGCCTGCAAGACTTCGGAAAGGTTTCAATCATGACGTCACCGGTTACCGTGATCGATCACCCCCTGGTGCTGCACAAGCTGTCCTTGATGCGCGACAAGGAAACACCGTCCGCCGTATTCCGCAAACTGTTGAACGAGATATCACTGTTGCTGGCCTACGAGGTGTTGCGCGACCTGCCGTTGACCACGAGAAACATCGAGACACCCATTGAGGCAATGCAAGCGCCGTTTCTGGCCGGCAAGAAGCTGTGCCTTGTGTCCATTCTGCGCGCCGGCAACGGCCTGCTGTCGGGCATGATGGATCTGGTGCCGTCCGCCCGCGTCGGTCACATCGGGCTGTATCGCGATCCAAAGACCCTTAAAGCCGTTGAATACTACCTCAAGCTGCCGGATGACATTGAGAGCCGCCCGGTGATTCTGGTCGGTCCGATGCTGGCAACCGGCAATTCTGTATCAGCAGCCATCGATCGGCTCCAGCAGGCCGGCGCAAAAGACAGTCGTTTCATGTGCCTGCTGTCAGCACCCGAAGGGATCAAGGCCCTGTCGGACAAACACCCCGACGTACGGATATTCACCGCCGCCATCGACAGTCATCTCAACGAACATGGCTACATCGTGCCGGGTCTGGGCGATGCGGGCGACCGCATGTTCGGCACCAAATAATTTATCCCTCCGATGTAATTTCCGCTATCATACCAGATTGGCAACGTTGCGAGGAACAAACACTTCACTCGGTTCCAGCCCGGTAATGACGTTGGCCGGCACCCGGCTGTCCGAACAGCCTATCCAAAGATATTCGGGCCGCTGCAGACTGGACAGCCTGTGGAAGTAGTCCGGGTCCTCATGGTGTTTCGCCGTTGCCCGGTGGACATTGGGGTCCAGCTGATCAGACAGCATTGTCCGGCTCCTGAAGCTTGGTGCCTCTGCGGGCCGACATCCGTTGCGCCAGATTCCGCAAGTCGTCTGCAGTCAGTCGAATGCGTGCCAGCGGCAACACGATCGCATTCTCAAGTGTCAGGTGATGTCGCTCATTTGCAGCAAACCTGCGCAGCAGCCCGGCAAATGAGGTGGCCAGCTCAATGCTGGTTTTATCGGCGAGGGTTTTGGACAAGCCGTCCACGATGAGCTCTGCATCGAGTTTGTCTGCGGTATGCTCCTGGGTTAAACGGCCAAGCACGTCATCAATCCGGTCATCGGGAACCGCCCGCCTGCGCAGCAACGGGAACAGGTCTTGTTCCTCATCCACGATATGCGGACCATAGTCCAGCCTCAGGAACCGCAGAACCGCTTTCATCATTTCCCGGTCGGGCCATTTCTGATCGGCAATCTTGTCCAGAACATTACACAACACCCGGTGCCGAAAATGTTCGGCAAAAATATAGTCCAGCGGTTCAGCAAATTGCGATGACGGAGGCGCGTTAGCGAGCGTCTCCAGTGCCAGAACGTCCGTTTCCTCCTTCTTCGACATTTTCAGGTCCTCATGTTATCCGTATTCCAAAAAATGTTCGCATTACGAATAAAATATTTGAAAACAACAATTTGGCGTTTTATTCTGATTCAATGGAACAGACCGAAACGCCTCACTGGACGAGCAGTCCCTGTGATGCCTCCATATCAATGCCCTGTATGTCGGCCTGCCCTGCCAGAATGGAAATGTACTGTGCCACGGCCTTTGACCAGGCCGCTGCCTCCATCCACGCGGCAATGCGTTGCTGCACGTGTTCATAGGGCAATTGCTCACCGTCAATCTTGCGATCCAGCACAATCAGGTGAATACCAAAGCGACTTTCAACCAGTTTTGGTGAAGCATGCCCGGCAGTCATGCTTGCAAGCGCACGTTCAAATTCAGACACTGTTGAACCCGTTGTAAGCTGGCCCAGATTGCCACCCTGCTGACCCGATGGACAATCCGAGAACTCCCGGGCGGCACCGGCAAACTCGTCCGGATTAAGGGTCAGATGAGCCGCCAGATTCTCGGCCCGGGCGCGCGCCGCACTACGCGTCTCCGCATCCTTGCCGTCGACAGCAAACAGGATGTGTCGTGCCTCGTAAATCGTGTCAGAGCAAAATCGATGCTTGTTCACCGCATGGAACCGGCGGCACTCTTCGTCGCCGGCCTGTGGTACATCAATCTCTTGCTCAACAAGCAACCTGATGACGGCGTCTTCGCGGGTTTCCTCCAGTCTGTTGCCTCCGCTTGCGGTCTCGATGCACACTCCCATTCTACCGGCTTCCTGCAGCAACAGTTCACGCACTGCCAGTGCATGAGCAGCTTGCGCCAGTGCAGCACCGGGGTTTTCTGCGGGATGGTTCTGCGCCTCTGCCATGATGGCGGCTTCCGGTATAAGCACGCCATTGACCATAACGTCCTTGATCACTTTTGCCGGTTTGGGCGGTATCTTGGTATCGGGTTCGACATAGCCTTCATATGAGGCTGCCGGTGAGGCTTCAGTGATGGTTTTCCCGCCAGGCTCACGCATGTGCAGGGTCGGGTTCTGGTAAATTGCTGTCATGTGTCTTACTCCGCTGGCAGACGCGAGGTACCGCGACGATTGCGTTCACGCACAACCTGGTAACCGGGCCGCCATAAATAACGGATCGGAACCGACAGCATGTGCACAAGCCTTGAAAACGGGAAAATCAGGAAGATGGTGAGGCCGAGCAGGATATGTGCCTGATATGGCCACGCCTGTTGTGCAATGAGAACTGATGTCCCCTCAATACGCAAAGTGAGAATCCGCTGCGCCCATTCTGATACTGCCAGCATGACTCCGGCATCCGCATGCTGAAGCGAGTACGGCACCGTGATCAGGCCGAGCGTCAATTGCACCCAGAGGATGACAAGGATCGCGTTGTCGGCAAATGTTGATGTGACCCGGATGCGGGGATCAAAGAACCTGCGATGCATCAACATGGTCAGACCGATAAAGCAGACTATGCCTGCAATCGATCCGGCAATAATCGCCAGCAGTTGCTTGGCTTCGGCGGAAATGAAATGTTCATAGATCACATGCGGGGTTAAAAGTCCGACGGCGTGTCCCAGCAACAAAAACAGGATGCCCACATGGAACAGCACAGACCCCCACATCAGTTGCTTGCGCCGAAGCAACTGCGATGACCCGGAGCGCCAGCTGTAGGGCTCGCGATCATAGCGTAATATGGAACCGATGATCATGATCGCCAGCGCCACATACGGATACACGGTAAACAGCAGAGTGTTGAGATAATCGGACATATCAGTCTCCAATCACGGCATGTTGGCCGGACACGGCATCATCCGGCTTGCGTTGATGGGCACGCATCTGGCGCTGTATTCTGTCGGTTCCGCAGGCGCCCTCTCCGGCATTGCCGCCAAAGGTGACTGCCTCTTCTTCCCAGATACGATCAAGCGCCTCGAGGTCATTCGGATCATCTTCGGGCACGGCCAGAAGCTCGCGCACCAGCTTCGCATCAGGCTTTCCCCTGGCGATGGTTTCAAGAGCAACGAATGCGTTGACATAGACAGAGTCACGCTTGCGCAATCGCTGCTTGAGAACCGTGATGATGTGTACCGTTTGCCCGAGCAATTCACGGGCTTCGGCCGTCGGCTTGTTTGCCAGGTACTCCAGGAACATCGGCAGAAAATCCGGCAACTCCCTGGCGCCGATTTCAAAACCGTCTGCCTCATACATCGCCATCAGATCGACCATGGCCTGCCCCCGGTCGCGGCTTTCACCATGAACATGCTCGAACAGATGCAAAGACAATGTGCGGGTGCGGTCGAACAGGAACACGTAGCGTTCCTGTGCATCGTACAGATCAAGCCTGCCGATATCGTCAGCCAGTCGGGTAACCAGCTTCAGTTCCCGCTCACCCAGTGCGCCGTCTTCCTGAAGCGCTGTCTTCAGCTCGGGCAACCCTTTCAGCAACTCCGCAGTCGGGTACGTCAACAGCAATGAAAGCACCTTCAGGGTCGTATTCATTACACGCGCTCCTTGAATATGTCGGTTGGTGTCTGCACAGTTCTGGTCCGCTTGCCGCCGAACAGGTCGGTATCGGAATCTCCTCCCGAACAGCCGTTACCGAACGAGAACCCGCATGATCCCCGGACGTCATAGGCATCTTCGCTGATTTCACGATGGCTGGTCGGGATCACGAAGCGATCCTCGTAATTGGCAATCGCCATGATGTGGTACATGTCCTCGATCATCTCGCCGGTCAGGCCGACTTTTTCGGCAACCACTTCATCGATGACACCGTCGATGGTCTTGGCACGCATGTAGGCGCGCATCGCCAGCATTCGCTCCAGTGCCGACACGATAGGCGCTTCCTTGCCCGCAGTTAAAAGGTTGGCCAGATATTTGACCGGTATCCGCAGCGACCGGACATCCGGCATTGCGCCATCCATGCCGATCTTGCCGGCCTCGGCGGCGGACTGCAGCGGTGAAAGCGGCGGAATATACCAGACCATGGGCAGCGTCCGGTATTCAGGATGCAGGGGGAATGCGACCTTCCAGTCCATGGTCATCTTGTAGACGGGCGACTTTTTGGCTGCCTCCAGCCATGCGTCAGGAATGCCGTCCTTGCGGGCCTGTTTAATGACCGCCGGGTCATGCGGATCAAGAAACACCTTGAGCTGTTCTTCGTAAAGGTCCTTTTCATCCTGGGTGGACGCTGCCTCGGCAATCCGGTCGGCATCATAAAGCACAACACCGAGATACCGGATGCGGCCTACGCAGGTCTCCGAGCACACCGTCGGTTGACCTGCCTCGATGCGCGGATAACAGAACACGCATTTCTCCGACTTGCCGGACGACCAGTTGTAGTAGATTTTCTTGTAGGGACAGCCCGACACGCACATGCGCCAGCCCCGGCATTTCTCCTGATCGATCAGGACAATGCCATCATCCTCGCGCTTGTAGATTGCACCCGACGGGCAAGCTGCCACGCAGGTCGGGTTGAGGCAGTGTTCACACAACCTCGGCAGATACATCATGAAGGTATTTTCGAACTCGCCGTAAATCTCCTTCTCAATGCCTTCGAAGTTATAATCTGCCGACCGCTTGGAGAACTCGCCGCCCAGGATTTCCTCCCAGTTTGGCCCCCATTCGATCTTCTCCATGCGTTCACCACTGATCAATGAACGCGGCCTTGCCGTTGGCGATGCCTCGACTTCACCTGCGGTTTGAAGATGGCCGTAATCAAAATCAAACGGCTCGTAATAATCGTCGATTTCCGGCAGATCCGGGTTGGCAAATATTTTCGCCAGGATGCGCCACTTGGCACCCATCTTCGGTTCGATCCGACCATTGGCCTTGCGGGCCCAGCCACCATTCCACTTCTTCTGGTTCTCCCATTCCTTGGGATAGCCAACGCCGGGTTTGGTTTCCACATTGTTGAACCAGGCGTATTCAACACCTTCACGATTGGTCCACACATTCTTGCAGGTAACTGAACAAGTGTGACACCCGATGCACTTGTCGAGGTTCAGCACCATGCCGATTTGAGCGCGGATTTTCATTCTGCTGCCTCCAGTTTTGGCTTTTCTGTGTCGACGTACGGGCCTTCTTTCCAGTCGACCTTGTCGAGCTTGTGGACCACAACGAACTCGTCACGGTTGGACCCCACGGTTCCATAGTAGTTGAAGCCATACGACTGATGCGCATAGCCGCCGATCATGTGGGTAGGCTTGGTAATCGCGCGGGTGACCGAGTTATGAATGCCACCACGATTGCCGGTCAGTGGAGAGCCGGGTGTATTCACGATTTTCTCCTGCGCGTGGTACATGTAGATCGTACCTTCCTTCATGCGCTGGGAAACCACCGCACGGGCAACGATGGCGCCGTTGCAGTTGAACACCTCGACCCAGT
>JBDNEZ010000095.1:0-3927 GCA_041690095.1 Anderseniella sp. | reverse complement strand
AGACCTACTGATTAAAAGTCAGTTGCTCTACCAACTGAGCTACGGGCTCCCAAAAGCCGGAATGTGACATGTGAAACGCATGAAAACCGGCAGGTATACACCTCCTGGCGGAGGTCAGTTTCAGGCAGATACCTGAATCAGCGTTCGCGGAACGCGTGATTGAGTTGGTGCCTAAACGGTTTCAACAAATAACTCAAGGGGCTGCGGCCATTGGTTTGAATATAGGCTTCCGCCACAATGCCCGTCGCGAGTTCACGGCCGTTGCGGACGCACGTTCACCTCTACAATCAGCAGACCATCATCCAGCCCGGTCGACATCCGCGCCGCAAGTCAAATAACCCGGAGGCGGATAACCATCATCCGACGCTCAAACCGAAATCGGGTTGGACACTCCGCCCCAATGCGACAATCAGGTAAACCGCTACTATTCGAATGCCCAAAGCATAACGAGCCCGGCAGCAGCGGCAAGCATTACCCACATCCACATGCTCGACATGGATTTCACCTGCGGCGGAATGTTGTCACTCGCAGAGGATTTGTTTTCATCACCCCCCCGACTGGCACTTGCAGGCGATGAACTTGCAGTGGAACTCACCGCCGACGTAGTCTTTTTCACCGCATCTGCACTTGCAGACGCCGCCATACCGGCCATGGACGCCGCAGGTGTAGTGACGGGCGCAGCAGCGGGCGCAGCAGGTTTGGGGGTTGGGACAACAGGCTTCGACGCCGTTTTTACTGCAGGCTTTGCTGCAGCTTTGGCGGCAGGCTTCGCGGTAGATTTGGCCGCTGCCCTGGTTGCCTTTGCAGTTGGTTTGGCAGCAGACTTTGTAGCTGGTTTGGCGGCAGCCTTGGTTGCCTTCGTTGCAGGTTTAGCCGCCGCTTTGCCGGCTTTTGCAGCTGGCTTAGCTGATGCCCTGGTCGCCTTTGCAGCTGGGTTGGCAGTCGCCTTGGTAGCTTTTGCAGCCGGTTTGGCGGCGGCCCTGGTTTCAGCTGATTTCGCTGCAGCAGTTTTTGTTGCCTTGCTGCCAGATTTCTTGGCAGGGGATTTCTTCGCTGTGGGTTGTTTTGTCATTTCAGTAGCTTCTGCACTTTCGCTTACAATTTTGTTGAATTTTTTGAAAAAATCAGCCGCCATCTTCTTGGCTGTTGAATCTATCAGACGCGAACCAATTTGCGCCAGCTTTCCGCCAACTTGCGCATCCACATCATATGACAGTTTGGTCGCTGAGTCGCCGGTATCGCTCAACCTTATTGTAGCGCCACCCTTGGCAAATCCGGCAACACCGCCCTTGCCCTCACCCGAGATGACATAGCTGCGCGGCGGGTTCAGTTTCGACAGTTTTACATCGCCAATAAATGACGCCTTTACCGGTCCTACCTTGGCAGTCACCCTGGCTTCGAACTCCGTGTCCGATTTCTTCTTGATCCCCTCGCAGCCGGTAATGCACTGTTTCAGAATTTCCGGGTCATTGAGCGCGTCCCATACCGTTTGACGAGGGGCCGCAATGACTTCTTCTCCGGTCATTTTCATCTATTAGAACTCCCGCAAAAAATCACAAAGGTGATATGTCGCATGCTCATGGCATAAGCGTCAACAACGCCTCTCAGTCCACAGGCAACTCGTCAGCGTTCCATTTGGCCCTGGTATCGCGTCTGAACGCCTCGAAACGGTCCTGGTCGATTGCCTCGCGAATGCCGGCCATCAGATGCTGATAGTAGGCGATATTGGCCCACGACAAGACCATCATCCCCAGTATCTCTCCGGCACGCACCAGGTGGTGCAGATAGGCCCGCGAAAAGTCGCGCAAGGCGGGGTGATCAATTGTCTCATCAAGCGGGCGTTGATCTTCGGCAAACCTGGCATTTCGCAAATTCATCTTGCCCGTACTGGTGAATGCCTGTCCGTGCCTGCCGGACCGGGTCGGCATGACGCAGTCAAACATGTCGATACCGCGCGCCACGCTTTCCAGCAGGTCAAGCGGTGTACCAACACCCATCAGGTAACGCGGGCTGTTTTGTGGCAAATGCGGTTGGGTCGCCTCGATAGTAGACAGCATCAGTTCCGGCCCCTCGCCCACTGCCAGTCCGCCAATGGCATAGCCGTCAAAGCCTATGTCGATGAGTCCCTTGGCGGACTGTTCGCGAAGTCCGGCATCCGTGCCACCCTGCACAATGCCAAAACATCCCCTGCCCGGCTGGTCGCCGAATGCCGCGCGCGATCTGCCGGCCCAGCGCAACGACAATTGCATGGCACGCTCTGCGTCTTTGGCCGTATGCGGAAACGCCACGCACTCATCCAGCTGCATCTGAATTGTGGACCCCAGCAGACGCTGTATTTCCATCGAGCGTTCCGGGCTCAGGAAATGTTTCGATCCGTCAATATGCGACTGGAAAGTCACGCCGTCTTCAGTCAGCTTGCGTAACTGGGCCAGTGACATCACCTGAAAACCGCCGGAATCTGTCAGTATCGGGCCGTGCCAGCCGGTCATCTTGTGCAAACCGCCAAGTCTGGCGACCCGCTCGGCACCGGGCCGCAACATTAGGTGGTAGACATTTCCCAGGATAATATCAGCGCCCGCATCACGCACCTGGTCCATGTACAGGGCTTTGACTGTCCCGGCAGTGCCCACGGGCATGAAGGCAGGTGTGCGAATGTCACCATGCAGCGTGTGAACCGTGCCACGCCGTGCCAGGCCATCACTCTTGTGTAGTGTAAATCTGAACATGTCTGTCATTGCAAGGCAGGCCATAGCAGGCTTGAGTCGCCATAGGAATAGAAACGATACCGTCCGGCAATCGCATGGGCATAAGCTGCCTGCATTGTTTCCAGACCGCAAAACGCGCTGACCAGCATGAACAAAGTGGAACGCGGCAGATGAAAATTGGTCATCAGGCCATCAACTGCCCGAAACTGATATCCCGGCGTAATGAAAATGTCGGTCGCTCCCGACCAGTCATGCAGGCGGCCATGTGTATCGGCCGCGCTTTCCAGCAGGCGCAATGCTGTTGTGCCGATCGCGATGATGCGCCCGCCGGCCGCGCGCGCTGCATTGAGACGGTCAGCCACAGCCGGATCCACTTCACCCCATTCAGAGTGCATTTTGTGTTCAGTGGTATCGTTTGCCTTGACCGGCAGAAATGTCCCGGCCCCCACATGCAGTGTCACAAACTCGTGGCTTACTCCGCGCTCGGAAATACGCTGCATCAGGTCCGCGGTGAAGTGCAGTGATGCAGTCGGCGCCGCGACCGCGCCGTCACGAGCTGCAAACATGGTTTGATAGTCATCAGCGTCACGTTCATCAGTCGCCCGTTTCGAGGCAATGTAAGGTGGCAACGGCATGACACCGTGTACCGCAATGGCAGTGTCCAACCCGGATCCGCACAGGCTGAACTCCAGCTCTACTTCCCCGCCCTCATTCTTGGCCTGCACGACAGCAACCAGATCATTGGAAAAAGTGATGACGTCTCCGACGGTGAGTTTCCTGCCGGGCTTGGCAAATGCCAGCCACGTGGCATCGGTGGCTCTTTGGTGAAGCGTCACCTCGATAGCGGGTTCGCTGTCGCCACGTCCCGTCCGCCGCCCGTTCAATCGAGCGGGAATGACGCGCGTGTTGTTGAACACCAGCACATCACCCGGCTTCAGATGGCTGGCGAAATTGGCTACATGATCATCCGACAACTGCCCGTCCGGATGAACCAGCAATTGCAGCGCCGCATCCCGCGGGCTTACCGGGCGCAAAGCAATCAGGTCGGACGGCAACTCGAAATCAAATAGATCAACTTTCATTCAAGTCGCCGCCAGATAATCCAGATAAAGCCGGAAATCCATAGTATCATCAGATCAGATGAATACATCTGATCTGATAAACCTGTTCGTTTCCAAAGTGTTAGAGCAACTTTATGGGTTCAATTGAACCCATGTTGCTT
>JBDNEZ010000094.1:0-13166 GCA_041690095.1 Anderseniella sp. | reverse complement strand
GGCGGCATTGCGATAGGATTGCTGTTCCCGTATTTTTCGGGCCAGGCTGATGTCAACAGGCGTGCCCGCCGGGTCACATCAGGACAAGGTGTTGTCAAGTCCAGAACTGGTGGAAAGGACAAATCCTCCGCGCGCCGGCGTCAGATTCAGGATACCCTGAAGCAATTTGAGGAAGCTGAAAAGAAGCGCAGGAAAAAACTGACGGTTCGCCAGATGATCGGGCAGGCCGGCCTCGAGATTTCGATGAAAACTTTCAGGTTGGCCAGCTTCCTTGTTGGAGTGATTTTCTTTTTGGGTTCATTCATTGGCGGCGTTCCGATTTATGTCGCGGCTGTTGCAGCTCTGGTTGGTGCGTTTGGATTGCCCCGATGGTTCCTGAATTATCTTGCAAAACGCCGTCGCGAGAAGTTTCTGCATGACTTTGCTGACGCCATTGACGTCATGGTTCGCGGCATCAAGGCCGGCTTACCGGTATCCGACGCATTGAAGGTCATTGCCAAAGAGACCCCTGCACCTGTCGGTCCGGAATTTTCCGAAGTGGTTGAAGGTCAGCGTCTTGGCGTTACGATCGATCAGGGTCTGGAGCGTATGTTTGAACGAATGCCGCTGGCAGAAGTAAACTTCCTTGCAATCGTGATGGCCATTCAGGCCAAGACCGGCGGTAATCTTGCTGAAGCGCTGGGTAACCTGTCCCGCGTGCTGCGAGACAGGAAGAAAATGAAACAGAAAATTACTTCTGTATCTCAGGAAGCAAAAGCATCCGCTGCGATTATCGGCTCGCTTCCGTTTTGTATTGGAGGAGCGATGATGGTGTTGAACCCAACTTATCTGAATCCGCTGTTCGATACCAAACTCGGCAATGTAATGCTCATGGTAGCAGGATTATGGATGAGTTGTGGCGTGCTTGTCATGCGCAAAATGATCAATTTTGACTTTTGATCGAACGGGAAGCTGAACAATCATGATGGAATTTGCTTATTCGCTGCTGGAAGCCCGCAATCTCATTACCATACTTGTCGCGATGTCGGCCTTCGCGATGGTTGTGACATTGACGGCCCCCTTGCTTCAGGGCGACAAGATGCAAGATCGAATGAAGACACTGGCAACCGAGCGTGAAAAATTGCGGACGCTAAACCGGCAGTCACTTGTCGACAAGGACAACAGCAGGCTGCGGGACAAAGCTCCAAAAGGGGCGGCCGCCCAGATTGTGGATGCACTTAATCTCAAAAACATTCTGGAGGCGGAAACTTCCCGTAAGAGATTGCGGCAGGCAGGGCTTCGATCCGAGAGGCATTTTGTGACATATCTGGCAGCCAGGGCAATCGTACCTATTTTCGCGGCTATTATCGTGTTTGTGTATTCGTCAACCGTGTTTGCCGAGCAGGTAACAGGTTCAATGCGCCTCACAACGACCATGATAGGTGCAGTTGCTGGTTTCTATCTGCCGAACCTGTTTCTTACCAATATCATCAAACGGCGCCAGCAGTCGATTCAGCGTGCATGGTCAGACGCATTGGACCTTCTGTTGATTTGCGTCGAGGCAGGTATGTCGGTTGAAGCCGCTCTGGCCCGGGTGTCCCAGGAAGTTGGCTCGCAATCGGTGCCATTGGCCGAAGAGCTTACACTCACGATTGCGGAATTGTCATTTATAGGTGATCGCAGCAAGGCATTTGAAAATCTTGCGCAACGTACCGGCATGCCAACGGTGAAATCGGTCGTGACCAGTCTTGTGCAATCAGAACGCTACGGTACACCGATTGGTGTTGCCCTGCGCGTGCTTGCACAGGAAAATCGGGATGACCGCATGGCTATGGCTGAAAAGAAAGCCGCTGCATTGCCTCCCAAGCTGACGGTGCCGATGGTCCTCTTCTTCCTCCCGGTTATCTTCGTGGTGTTGCTTGGTCCGGCGGGCATTCTCGCCTTCGGGTAAACCGATGGCCGGTTTGCCACATAAAATTGCTGAACCCGCACAGGGCTGGGGCTTTTCCGTTTTCTGTCTGTAGATGGGTACGGAGCAGCATCCGTCTGCACGGGTGGCTATAAATGCTATGATATGTTGGGCGCGAGTAATTTTGTCCGATCAGCCGGCTTCATCAGAAGCAGCTGTCGCTCTACCCGGCAGTCTTCATCTGCTGCCATGTATTTTTCTGGTTCAGCATGCGTTTGAGAAACGCCAGGTTCTGCTCAACCTGCTCTGGCGGCAGGTCACGGCTTGCAATTTCACTGGCTTCCTTGAACCTGCCCTGTAGTCCGACCGACAGTGCCAAATTCTGGCGAATTGTCTGATTGAATTCACCTTCGGGCAGTTTTTGCGCAGCCCGCAGTGATATCTCGGCCTGCTTGAGGTTGCCTTCAAGAATATAGGACATGCCGATATTGTTGTGGATCGAAACCTTTTGCGGTTGCTGTGCAAGGGCGCTTTGGTAGGCAGCGCGCGCCTTGGTGTATTCGCCGGTCTGATCATAGGCTGATCCAAGCGCCGAATAGACCTTCCAGTTGGTTTCTCCAGCCCCAATTGCCTTGTTCAGCTGTTTTATCCCGGCACTCGCACGACCGGACAATACAAGTTCCTTGCCCAGATACGCAGTCAGCTTTGCGTCCTGGGGATTGTGCGTCAGCGTTGTCTCCAGAACCTTGATCACCGCAGCCTTGTTGCCACCGGCGTCCAGCAGGCGCGCGTAAACCACTGCGTGTCGAACGCTTTGCGGGTTTTCTCTCCAGGCATTTGCTGCTTCCGCTGTTGCCCTGATCGACGGCTGCTGGCCAACGGAACCGGTGACAACCGGGTCCGCGTTGCCGGACAGCAATCCGCTGTCGCCGGCGCATCCCGTCAGTAGCAGCGCAGCCGCGCAGGTAACTGCTGCCAGCGTTCCACGCATGGTGATTGTCAATCGTTTTCGCCGCATATGCTCATCCCCATCGATGGAATCACCGACTGGCCCGTTAATCTCGATTGTGATCTTGGCGTGCGAACCCTCAATAAACTGTTAACCATGATTGACGGTGTGTTGCCTGAGCGCCATCTTGTGGGACACAGTCATTCCTGAGGCAGACTGCCCTGGTGTTTTGCCTGCTCCACCATACAGCGAGGTGCATCAGCCATGATACCGGCAAAATCAATTCTTCTGAGCCCGTCAAATGCGAAGCGCGCGATACCCGTGCACGCGGTAACGCCGGACACACTTGCGGAAGTCGTCAAACCCCTGTCGAAGCCCCAGCAGGCCTGGGTTGAAGCCAACGGGTTCAAGGCCGATCCCAACACTCATTTATGCATTGCCGACAGCAAAGGCGGACTGCAGTTGGTGCTGTATGGGCTGCGCACCGGAGGTGCGGTCGATCCTTTTGAACCCGGCGCATTGTCAGCCGCTTTGCCGCCCGGCGATTACGTTCTGGCAACCGGTTTTCCCGATCTGGAGCTGGCTGCCCTCGGATGGATTCTGCACAGCTACAAATTCACCCGGTATTTGAGTGGCAATGACAGGTCCCGGACCGGTGGATCTGCCCGACTGGTATGTCCCGACGATGTGGGTCGCGCCGGCCTGCTGGCCCGGGCAGACGCGGTCATGCTGGGCCGTGATCTGATCAACACGCCGGCCGAAGACATGGGGCCGTCCCAACTTGAAACTGCAATGCGGGGTATTGCCAGGCAGTTCAAGGCAGCCGTTACGGTTACCAGGGGCGCGGCTCTGGAGAAGAAATTCCCCCTGATTCATATGGTCGGGCGTGCGGCAGATGACGCCCCGCGCCTGTTGGACATGCGCTGGGGGCCCCAGCGCGCACCCAGGGTAACGCTGGTGGGCAAGGGTGTGTGCTTTGACACCGGCGGGCTGGACATAAAACCGTCATCCGGTATGGCCTTGATGAAGAAGGACATGGGCGGTGCGGCAGCGGTGCTGTCGCTTGCCTCGATGATGATGGCGGCACAGTTGAATGTCAGGCTTCGTGTCCTGATACCGGCGGTTGAAAACGCCGTGGCTGGCAATGCCTTCCGGCCCGGCGATGTGCTGACCAGCCGCAAGGGGTTGAGCGTCGAGATCGGCAACACTGATGCTGAAGGCCGTCTAGTGCTGGCCGATGCACTCGATCTGGCCGATGCCGAACGCCCGGACCTGTTGATCGACATGGCAACGCTTACCGGGGCTGCGCGTGTTGCGCTTGGTCCCGACCTGCCGCCGTTTTACACTGATGACGATGAGTTGGCCGCAAACCTGGCCGGTCATTCCATGACCAGCAATGATCCGGTTTGGCGGCTGCCCTTCTGGCACCGCTACGATGAAATGTTTGCCAGCAAGATTGCCGATATCAACAATGCCGGCACTGGGGGTTTTGCCGGTTCAATAACCGCAGCGCTGTTTCTCAAACGGTTCGTTGAAAAAGCCAAATCCTATATTCATCTGGACATTTACGGCTGGGTACCTGCAGCGCGTGCGGGCAGGCCAGCCGGCGGCGAACCACAAGCTGCACGCGCTCTGTTCTCGTTGCTGAGTGAACGTTATCCGCGGGTCAAATAGCACTTGTGCCGCGCCCTGAAATCGCGTTTAACTGATACGGTTCCGTAACGATTGTCAGATGACCGTCGACATGGGTTCGTTCGCAAGTCCGAACATGGCTTTGCGAAACCTGCCACAAAGTAATCGAGCAGGCGCAAGTTTTTCGCCGTCGCTGTGTTGAGTTGTAATTTTTACAGGTGAGTGGGGCCGTTCTCAAAAAGGGACGGCTCATGGTCCGGATGAGTATTCAACTGACAACCGCTGAAGTCCTTGGTCTGTGGCACAGTGTGCATCTGGCGCTGGTTCGTGATGATGAGCCGGATTTGTCGGCGCGCCAGATCGCCATCCTGTTGACAGTTTATCTGGAAGCACCGCCGCATACCGTGCGGGCTCTGGCAGCGCGTCTGGATGTGTCGAAGCCGGTGATCACCCGTGCGCTGGACACGATGGGCAAACTGGGCCTGGTCAGCAGGCGCCGTGACGAAAAGGACAAACGCAATGTGCTGATCCAGCGAACTGTTGAGGGAGCATTGTTTGTTGAACGCCTTGCCGATACTGTTTCAGTGCACGCAAAAGAGTTGAGAGCCGGTCCATGACGCTTGATCCACGTCTTAATGCCTACCACGACGATATTGCTGACATTGCCTTGCGAGGCAAAGTTCAGGCGTTGCGTTTTGTAAAACCCGAATTGCGTCAAATGACTGTGTCCATTGCGTCGGTTCAAACGGAACCGCGCATGGACGCGGCAACCGTGACTGAAGCCCTGCTGGGTGAGCAGGTCAATGTGGTTCAGGTCAACGATGGATGGGCTTTCGTCCAGCTTGTCACTGACCGCTATGTGGGCTATCTGCCAGCGCGTTGTCTGACCAGCCAGGTGCTGGAAACAACCCACCGGATCGCGGTGCCATCGACCCTGCTGTATGTAAGGCCGGATATCAAGGCGACCCCTGTCCAGCACGTCTACATGAATTCACTTGTCTCGGTGATCAAGATCGAGGGAGATTTTGCCCGCCTCCGGGATCATCGTTTTGTCTGGCTCAAGCACCTGATGCCGGCAGGCACGACCTGGGACGATCCGGCGACCATCGCGGAAGCCTTTGTCAACGCGCCATACTTGTGGGGGGGCAAGAGTGCAGTAGGCCTGGATTGTTCAGGTCTGATGCAATTGGCGTGGCAGGCTTGCGGCTTTGATTGTCCACGCGACACAGACATGATTCAGTCGGCGTTTGGAAAACCGTTGCAGCGGGACCGCAACCTCAAGCTCGCCCGCAATGACATGGTGTTCTGGAAAGGCCATGTCGGGATGATGCTGGACAGCATCAATCTGATCCATTCCAACGGTTATCACATGCAGGTAGTGGTTGAACCGCTGAGCGGTGCAATTGGCCGTATCGCCAGCCTGTACGGCCAGGTAACCGGCGTTTCAAGAGTGCCCGAGATGTACAAGCCGGAGAGCCCGAGTGAGGCAGTTGATAGCACCGGTGCTGATTAATTGCTGTGTTTCAGTAGCCTGTCTCGCGATCGACCACATTCAACAGGGCTTCGCCCGCCTCATGTCGCCTGATCTGTCCCACAACATACTTGCACAGGGCGCCAGGATCGCTATCGGCTGCATTATGAGGGGTTACCGTCACCCTGGGGTGATGCCACAGCGGACTGTCTGAGGGTAACGGCTCGGTCTCAAACACATCCAGGGTTGCAGCGCCAAGTTCACCCGCATCAAGGCTTGCCAGAATGTCCGTCTCGACCTGGAGCTTGCCGCGTCCGGCATTGATCAGCACCGGTGCGCCCAGCGGTCCGTCATGGCTGAGTTTCGAGAACAGGTCGCGATTGAGGATGCCATTGGTATCCGGTGTGTGCGGCAACAGGCACACCAGGATATCGGTGACAGCCAGAAACGCATCCAGCTGATCCTTGCCGGCATATGCCGTGACGCCGTCCATCCGCTTTGCGGAATTGCTCCAGCCATTGACCTGAAAACCCAGATGGACCAGTTTTTCAGCTGCATCGCGGCCGAGTTCACCCAGGCCCATTATACCGACGCGCAGGGCTGACGCCGACCATTGCGGCCGCTCGGTCCAGTCGGCCCTGGCCTGGTCTGCATCCAGCAGCCTTTGCTGGCGATGGGCCATCAGCACATGCAGGCAGATGTACTCGCTCATCCGCATCGTCAGGTCCGCATCAACTGCCCGCACCAGTGGCACATCCGGCAAGTGCGCTTCCCGCAATATATGATCAACACCCGCGCCGAGCGAAAAGATGGCTTTCAGATTTGGAAAACCCGTAAGGGCACCTGCCGGTGGATGCCAGGCCACCGCATAGTCGATGTCGTCAGGCGAGATGTCGTCGTCTGGCCACTTGCTGATTTCAAATTCAGGCGCGTGCTCGGCAAATCTCCTGATCCAGGAATCTGGATCCCATCTCGATATGATCAGTGCAAGTTTTGTCATTGTTACTGTTCTATCTCCGCGCCATGATCGGTTTTCAGGTCGAATGCGGCCGCAAGAAGGGCACGCGTATAGTCGGTTTCCGGGCGATCAAAAATCTGCTCGGCCGGGCCCTGTTCCACCACGACGCCATTGCGCATGACAACCACATCGTTGGCAAGTGCGCGCACGACCTTCAGATCATGGCTGATGAACAGATAGGCAAGCTCATGATCTTTCTGAAGCTTGCGCAACAGGTCGACAATCTGTGCCTGGACAGACATGTCAAGCGCACTGGTCGGCTCATCCAGCATGACGAACTTCGGTTCCAGCACCATGGCCCGCGCGATGGCGATGCGCTGGCGCTGACCGCCGGAGAATTCGTGTGGATACCGATTCATGGCTTCGGCAGGAACGGCAACTTCCTCCAGCACTTTTGCGATGCGCTCGGTGCGTTGGTCCCAGGACAGTTCGGGTTGCTGGATCAGCAGGCCTTCTTCGACAATCTGGCGTATCGACATGCGCGGTGACAGGGATCCGTACGGGTCCTGAAACACCACCTGCATGTCCCTGCGCAACGGGCGCATGTCCTTTTCGGTCTTGCCGTCGATCCGGTCGCCCATATAGACGATTTGACCTTCTGAGCTGATCAGCCTGAGAAGCGCCAGACCAAGCGTGGTTTTCCCGGAACCGGACTCGCCCACCACGCCCAGCGTCTGGCCTGCGCGAACAATGACCGACACATCATTGCAGGCCTTCACATGACCGACAGTCCGCCGGAAAAACCCACGCTTTATGGGAAACCAGACCCTCAGGTCCCTTGTCTCGACCACAACAGAAGCAGAGGCATCGGCCTTGGGTGGTTTTCCCTTTGGTTCGGCTTCCAGAAGCATTTTTGTGTAGGCGTTCTGAGGCTTTGCAAAAATCGCCGTGGTCTCTCCCGCTTCGACAATCTTGCCCTGCTGCATGACACACACACGGTCCGACACATTCCGTACAATGCCGAGATCATGGGTGATCAGCACGATGGCCATGCCGAATTCCTTTTGCAGGTCACGCAGCAGTTCAAGTATCTGCGCCTGCACTGTCACATCAAGTGCGGTGGTGGGTTCATCGGCGATCAGCAGTTCGGGATTGTTAGCCAGTGCCATGGCAATCATCACGCGCTGGCGCTGACCGCCTGACAACTGGTGCGGGTAGGCGCCAAGCCTGCTTTCGGCGTCGCGAATGCCGACTTTTGCAAGCAACTCCAAAGTGCGCTCGCGCGCCTGGTTTTCACGCATACCCTGGTGGACTTCCAGTATTTCGCCAATTTGCCGCTCGATCGTGTGCAGCGGATTGAGTGACGTCATCGGCTCCTGGAAGATCATGGTAATGTCGTTGCCGCGAACCCGGCGCAGATCACTCTCGTCGCTGTCCAGCAACTCTTCGCCCTTGAACAATACCGAACCGGACGGATGATGGGCGGCAGGGTACGGCAGCAGCTTCAGGATCGACAGGGCAGTGACCGACTTGCCGGACCCGGACTCTCCCACCAGCGCCAGTGTCTCGCCGCGTTTGACTTCGAATGACACACCATTGACGGCATGGGTCACGGTTTCGCCCTGCCGGAAATCGACCGCCAGATCGGTGATCTTCAACAGCACATTGGTGTCGGGGCTCATGAGAACGTCTTTCGCGGATCAAGTGCGTCGCGTACGCCTTCGCCGATAAACACCAGCAGTGACAGCATGATCGAGACAACCGCGAATCCCGTCAGACCCAGCCACGGAGCCTGCAGGTTTGCCTTGCCCTGTGCCAGCAGTTCGCCGAGCGAAGCGGAACCGGGCGGCAGTCCAAAACCGAGAAAGTCCAGCGCGGTCAGCGTAGTCACGGAACCCGACAGGATAAACGGCATGAAGGTAACCGTGGCCACCATGGCATTTGGCAGCAGATGCTTGAACATGATTTTGCGATCGCTGAGTCCCAGGGCGCGTGCGGCCCTGACATATTCAAAGTTGCGCCCGCGCAGGAACTCGGCCCGCACCACTCCGACAAGGGCGGTCCAGGAAAACAACAGCATGATGCCCAGCAGCAGCCAGAAATTCGGTGTCAGGAATGCAGCCAGAATGATCAGCAGATAAAGCGTCGGGATGGATGTCCATACCTCGATAAAGCGCTGGAACAGCAGATCGGTCCAGCCGCCAAAATATCCCTGTACCGCACCGGCCGCCACGCCCACGAACGACGACAGCACAGTCAGGACAAGCCCGAACAGCACCGATATGCGGAAACCGTAGATCAGTCGGGCAATGACATCGCGGCCCTGATCATCGGTACCCAGCCAGTTCATGTTGCCGAAAACACAGTTGATGTCGTCAACGCCGTTGTCATAACGCGCGCAGGCTGCCTGTTTTGACAATGATACGGCCGGTGGCGAGGGAGCCGGGCTGGGTAGTTCATTGTTGACTGTCTGGTAGCTGTAACGGATCACCGGCCAGATCATCCATCCGTTGGCAGTGATTTCCTCCTGGATGAACGGATCGCGGAAATCGGTTCTGGCAAGGAAACCGCCGAACTTTGATTCCGGATAATTCGCAAACATCGGCATCAGTATTTCGCCCTTGTAGCTTGCAATGATCGGCCGGTCGTTGGCAATGAATTGTGCAAGCAAGGATGCGATAAACAGGAACATGAAGATCCAGAATGACCAGAACCCGCGCTTGTTTGCCTTGAACAGGGCAAGTCGGCGCTGATTGATACCGGACAACCGGGACGGTTTTTGCGGTTTCAGGGCGACCTGATCAATTGTGGCGCCGGTGTCCATGATCACACCTGCCGTGATTCAAAGTCGATGCGTGGGTCAATCCAGGTGTAGACCAGATCAGTCACCAGGTTCATCACCAGCCCGAGCAGAGAGAAAATATACAAGGTGGCAAACACCACCGGATAGTCCCGGTTGACCGCCGCTTCAAAGCCGAGCAGACCAAGCCCGTCCAGCGAGAATATCTGTTCGATCAGCAGCGAGCCGGCAAAGAACGCAGAGATGAATGCGCCGGGGAAACCGGCGATGACAATCAGCATGGCATTGCGGAACACGTGACCGTACAACACGCGTCTTTCGGTCAACCCCTTGGCGCGTGCCGTCGTGACATACTGCTTCTTGATTTCGTCCAGGAAGGAATTTTTCGTCAACAGTGTCATGGTGGCAAACGACGACACCGCCAGTGCGGTCAGCGGCAACACCAGGTGCCAGGCATAATCCAGCATTTTTTGCCACCAGCTGAGGTCGGCAAAATTGTCCGATGTCAGCCCTCGAAGCGGGAATATGTTCCAGAACGAACCGCCGGCAAACAGCACGACCAGCAGGATGGCAAACAGGAACGATGGTATGGCGTAGCCCACAATGATGACGGCGGACGTCCAGATATCGAATTTCGACCCGTCACGTACCGCTTTCGCCACGCCCAGCGGAATGGAGATTGCATAGGAAACAAACGTCAGCCACAGGCCTAAAGAGATCGACACCGGCAGCTTTTCCTTGACCAGTTGCAACACCGGTACATCGCGGAAATAGCTCTGTCCGAAATCGAACGTGGCGTAATTCTTTAACATGATGAAGAAGCGCTCGTGCGTCGGCTTGTCGAAACCGAATTGCACTTCGAGCTTCTTGATGAACTCCGGATCAAGGCCTTGTGCGCCGCGATACTTGAAACTGCCTTCGCCGCCACCTGCACCGGCCGACTGCGCGCCGCCGACTTCTCCAGCACCGGTGCCGCCGCCGATGCGCGCGGTCGCACCCACATCAGTACCGGCGAGTTGCGCCAGCACACGTTCTACCGGGCCACCGGGCGCAAACTGGATGATGGCAAACGCGATCAGCATGATGCCGAACAGGGTCGGGATCATCAGCAACAGTCGTTTGGCGATATATGCGCCCATGCGTTGTTCCGGTCTGGTTTCGGTTTATTGTCTGTTTAAGGCAGGTTTGCGTGATTCGCCCTTATGGACCGCGCTTCACACTAGCGGCCTTGGCAGCATCAATCCACCATGTGTCGAACACACCTCTGGCATAGCGCGGCTTGGCTGCGGGTTTTCCAAAAATGTCCCAATAGGCCAGCGTATGCGCGCCCTTGTACCACTGCGGCACCCAGAACTGTTCGGCCCGCAACGTCCGGTCGAGTGCTTTTGCAGCCGTGGTCAACGTGTCGCGATCCCGGGCTTGCATGATTTTGTCAACCAGCGCGTCCACTGCCTGGCTCTTGATCCCGGCAAGGTTGAAGCTTCCGGGCGTTTGAGCATTTGCTGAGCCGAAAAACGCCTTCAGTTCAACGCCCGGCGTTTCGGACATTGAATACCGCTGCACGGCTACGTCAAAATCGAAATTCTTCAATCGTTCCTGGTACTGCGCGGCTTCCACCTGACGGATTGATGCGTTTATGCCGAGAAGTTTGAGGTTGCGCACATACGGCGCGATAACCCGTTCAAACCCCGGAGCAAAGATCAGGAATTCCACCTCCAGAGGCTTGCCGGTTTGGCTGACCCGAACTCCGTTTTTGACCACCCATCCGGCATCGTCCAGCAGTTTTGCAGCTTTGCGCAATTGTTTTCGATCCTGCCCGGACCCGTTGGTGACCGGTGGTTCATAAACTGTTTCAAAAGTCGCAGCCGGCAACAGGTCTCGCAGCGGTTCCAGCAGTGCAAGTTCTTCAGCGGTTGGTTTTCCGGCGGCGCGCAGCGCAGAGTTTTCAAAGAACGAGCCGGTACGCTGATAGGCGTCGAAAAACAGGTTCTTGTTGGTCCATTCAAAATCGAACGCCAGGTCCAGTGCCCGGCGCACCTGAATGTCGGCAAACTTGTCGAGCCGCATGTTCAGGAAAAACCCCTGTGCGCCCGACGCGCGATCATCCGGCAGGGTTGCCATGATCAACCGGCCCTGTTTCACCGCCGCAATATCATACTCGGTTGCCCAGCTCTTGGAGGTAAATTCCTCGCGCAGGTCCAGGTTGCCGGCCTTGACGGCTTCAAGTTCAGCTGTGCGATCGCGAAAATACAACAGCTTGATCTCGTCGAAATTGTAGCGTCCGCGATTTGCCGGCTTGTCCTTCGCCCAATAGTCGTCGCGCCGTTCGTAGGTAATGAACTGACCCTGCTTGAGTTGTTTGACCTTGTAGGGCCCGGACCCGACCGGTGGTGTCAGCGTGGTCTTGTCAAAATCGTTGGCTTCGTAGAACGCCTTTGAGAAAATCGGCAACAGCGCAACTGTTCCCGGCAGGTCGCGAACATTGGATCCCTTGAATGTGTATGTTGCCTGATTGGACGCATCGACAGTACAGGTTTCCACATCGCCCAGCGATATCTGAAAACTGGGATGACCCTTGTCCTTGAGCAGTCCGAATGAGGCACACACATCTGCCGCGGTCAGTTTTGATCCATCGGAAAAGCTGGCTGCATCATCCAGCGCGAAGGTGACGCTCATCCTGTCTGCTGCAACATCAGCGGTTTTGGCCACCAGTGCGTAAACCGCGTCCGGTTCATCCTGATTGCGCACCATGAGCGTATCAAACAGCAATGACAGTTGCTGTGCGGGAACGCCTTTCAGTATATAGCCGTTCAGGCTGTCGAAGGTGATGCGGCCTTCGGTTCCCAGCGTGGTAATACGACCGCCTTTTGGTGCATCCGGATTGACATAGGCAAACCGCTCAAAGTTCTCCGGCAGGGCCAGCTCTCCAAAGGCGGAAATGCCGTGTCGCGGTTCAGCCTGTGCCGGAAAAGCGAGCAGACTTATGCCTAACGCTCTTGCAAGCAGGGCCCGCATCAGGATTTTACCTTCGCTGCTTTTGCCTCGTCAAACCACCAGACAGATGGGAAGCCGATAGAATGATCCGGCTGTATGACGGGTTTGCCGAAGCGGTTCCAATAGGCAACGCGTTCATAGGGAATATGCCACATCGGCACCACATAGTGGCTCCACAACAAGGCGCGGTCCAGCGCCTTTGTTGCAGCCACAAGCCCCACCCTGTCGCTGGCGAAAATCACCTTGTCGATAAGCTGGTCAATGGCCTCGTTCTTGATGCCGATCAGATTGCGGCTGCCGTTTCGCTCCGCGGATGCCGATCCCCAGAAATCGCGTTGCTCATTGCCGGGTGACAGTGATTGCCCCCAACTGCCGACGATAATATCAAAGTCGAATGTCTGGGTGCGGCGGGTGTACTGGCTGTCGTCTACCGTGCGCACTGTGGTCTGGATGCCGAGCAGTTTCAATTGCTGC
>JBDNEZ010000093.1:0-2527 GCA_041690095.1 Anderseniella sp. | reverse complement strand
CCCATAGACCAAACCCGCCGAAACGTTCCCGCTGAACGCCCGCAGTTTCCTCCCCTGAGGCTTGTCCAACACCTGCCAAACCGTGCCCGGTGCCGATGCCGTGACAAGGCAGGTGTCCGACAACCCTTAACAGAAGCGGACTGTTTGGAATTGAACCTTGAAAGACTGCTTTGCAACCAATAACGGACTCTGCGTATTGGTTGAGCGAATGACAGCTAAGGGCCGTTTACGCCAACAAAAGTTGGTCGTCGTAGTCTGAAAAGTCAGGCATTAGCTGCCGTGCCTCAACAACCAATAACCCTAAATCAGCGTCTTCAGTTCCGCCTGTGGCCTCGCGCCGAGATGGGAGATGATTTCTGCTGCTGCCACATGCCCCAGCCTGGCGCACTCGGCGACCGGCTTGTTGCGGGCCAGGCCGAACAGGAATCCGGCGGCATAGAGATCGCCGGCCCCGGTGGTATCGACAACTTCATCTACCGCTTGCGCGGGGACTTCTGTTACCGTGCCATCGGCGACAATGACACTGCCCTTTTCCGAGCGGGTGACGGCTGCGAGCGTGCAGTCTTTTGCAACGGCTGCCATGGCGTCTGCAAAGCTGGTCGTCTGGTACAGCGATAAAAGTTCGGCTTCATTGGCGAACAGAACATCCACGCCGTCGCGGATCAGCCCCAGGAAGCTGTTGCGATGCCGGTCGACACAAAATGCATCCGACAGGGTGAGAGCGACTTGCGCCTGGTTCTTCGTAGCCAGCCGGGCTGCTTTGCGGAACGCGTCCTTTGCCTCCGGCCGGTCCCACAGATAGCCCTCGAGATAGGTGATCGCCGCGCCGGATATCGCATCCTCGGAAATGTCGTCCGGGCCAAGCAGTGCGCTGGCCCCCAGGAAGGTTGACATGGTGCGCTGACCATCGGGCGTAACAATTACGATGCAGCGGGCGGTTTTGGGGCCGCCATCAAGTGCGGCTGTGTGATAGACCACGCCGGCTGCGCGAATATCATGGGCAAACACATCGCCGATCTGGTCGGTGGCGACTTTTCCGATATAGCCTGCCGACCCGCCCAGCGAGGTTATGCCGGCAATCGTGTTGGCGGCGGACCCGCCGGAAATTTCCGTGCCCGGGCCGATCTTGTCATACAGCGACAGCGCACCTGCCTCGTCGACCAGTTGCATCGACCCCTTCACCAGCCCGTTCTGATCGAGAAATGCATCGTCATGGCGCGCGATGACATCCACGATCGCATTGCCGATTCCAAGAACGTCGATTTTCTTGCCGGACATGTGAATATTTCCAATCGGGAGGTGTGAGGGTTTGAGCCTGTGCATACACAAATACCCGACTGCGTTGCAATCAGCACTTGCATCACAATGGCCAGCTTCTTATCTGCGAGACTGCGACTTGACGAGTCTGCGCCTCTGTGAGGCTGCGATACGACTGTTTTTGGAAGCCGATACATGATTGCCTCAACATTCCGTGCCATGCGTGACGTGCTCTCACCGGCATTCCGCTCGATTCTGTGGAAAGCCATCGGACTGACGCTGCTGGTGTTCGTCGGCGTCATCGCTGCCTTGTGGATCGGTGTCGAAGCATTGCTGGTTCTGCCGTGGCCGTGGCTGGACGAGGTCATTGCCGGTGCCGCCAGTCTTGTCCTGCTGGTGCTGTTTTTCTTTCTGATGGCGCCGGTCACGGCGATTTTCGCCGGCCTGTTCCTGGATACCGCCGCTGATATTGTTGAAGACAATCACTATCCACTTGATCGCAGGGGCACTCCACCGTCTGCCTGGTCGTCGGCCCTGATGGGCCTGCAATTCGGCCTGCTGGTGCTGGCAGTGAACATTCTCATCCTGCCGACCGTGTTCTTCGGCATTGGTATCGCCATCATTCTGATCGCCAACGCCTACCTGCTGGGCCGGGCATATTTCACCATGGTTGCCATGCGGCACATGCCGGCACGCCAGGCAGCGCAGCTGAGAAGAGCCAATTCAGGCCGCGTCTGGGCGGCCGGGCTGGTGCCCGCAGGGCTCGCCCTGGTGCCGTTCGTCAGCATACTGGTGCCGCTGTTCTCCACCTCGTATTTTGTCCATATTTTCAAACGCATAAGCATGGATCAAAGGATCGCCTGAGGCGTTTTACAGGCTTTTGCCGGCAAACAGGCACAGGTCTGAAATCAGGCACCGTTCACACTCAGGCTTGCGCGCCTTGCAGACATAGCGGCCATGCAGGATCAGCCAGTGATGGGCATGCAGTAGGTAGGCTTTCGGCACCCGCTTGAGCAGGCCCTGCTCGACCGCCAGAACCGTCTTGCCGGGGGCCAGCCCGATCCGGTTGGCCAGTCTGAACAGGTGCGTGTCGACGGCGATGGTGGGTTGCCCGAAACAGATGTTGAGGACCACGTTGGCGGTTTTCCGGCCGACGCCCGGCAGCGCTTCCAGCGCCTCGCGGTTATCGGGAACCTGGCTGGCGTGTTTTTCCACCAGGTCGCGTGACAGGGCGATGACGTTCTTTGCCTTGTTGCGATACAAACCGATG
>JBDNEZ010000092.1:0-7475 GCA_041690095.1 Anderseniella sp. | reverse complement strand
CCTTGCCGCGCGCCTTCTTGAGCCGTTCAGGCCCGGTTTTTCTGGTGGCGGATTTTTTCGCTGCCGGTTTCTTTGCAGCAGTCTTTTTCGCCGGCTTGCTCCTGCTTGCAGGCTTGCTTTTGGATGCAGCCTCACCGTTCGCATCAGGCTCATCATTTGCAGCAGGCTTCCTGCCTGTTCCCGGTATGGTGGCGATTGAAGCGGCAGCCAGGGCAGCTTTCACGCGTCCGGGACTTGCAGTGGAGGCAGATTTTTTCTTCTTGTCCGACGACATTGCAATGACCGGTTCCATTGCCCTGAGTTCCTCTTCACTCAGATGACACATGATCTTGTGGCCATTGCCAAGGTTCTTGACTTCCGGCAATTCTGTTTCACAGATCGGACCGATCTTGCGCGGACACCGCGTCTGGAACGGACAACCAGGCGGCGGGTTCATTGGCGATGGCAGTTCACCTTCAAGCACGATGTGCTTCTTGGTGATGGACGTATCGGCAATTGGCACCGCGGACAGCAGGGCTTCTGTATAGGGGTGGTATGGCGGCGAATAGATATCGTCCGTGTCGCCTTGCTCCATGATCTGACCCAGGTACATGACCACCACACGGTCGGCCAGATAACGGACCACAGACAAATCGTGCGAGATGAACAGCATGGTCGTGCGCCGTTCGCGCTGAATATCCGTCAACAATCCGGTCACGGCAGCCTGTACCGACACATCAAGCGCTGACACCGGTTCGTCGGCCACCACCACCTGGGCTTCACCGGCAAACGCCCGGGCGATGCCGACACGCTGTTTCTGGCCACCTGACAGCTGGCGTGGACGGCGCAGGGCGAAGTCACGTGGCAGCTTCACCATATCAAGCAGTTTGTAGGTCTGCTCCAGCGCCTCTTGCTTGTTCTTGGCCACGCCGAACATCCGCAGCACTCTTCCAATCTGACTGCCGACAGTGTGCGACGGATTGAGTGTTTCAAACGGATTCTGGAAAATCATCTGCATCGAGCCGACCATTTGCGGAGTGCGTTTCCCGACAGGAATCTGGCCGATTTCCTGGCCGTTCAGAATGACTTCACCACCCGTTGCTGTTTCCAGTCCCAGCATCACTTTGGCAAAAGTGGATTTGCCGCACCCGGATTCACCAACGATTGCCACCGTTTCAGCTTCGCGAGCCTCAAAATCGAGTTTTTCGTTAGCCTTCACGTACTTGGGTGCCTTACCGGTAAGCAACGCCTTCAGCGATCGGTCATGAACCTCGTAATATTTCTGCATATTTTTCACCTGCAGAATCGTCTTGCCGAAATTGATGTTTTCGCCTGCCACGGCTTTTGGTTTGGCAGCTTCCCAGTCTATGCTCAGATATCTCTCGCAGCGCACGCGGTGGCCGCGATGACCGCTAACATTCTGCATGGACAATGCCTGAACGTTGCAGACACCATCCTTGAAATGATCACAACGCGGCCCGAAATTACAACCGATCGGGCGTTCATGCGGCAGCGGCAACTGGCCGCGAATGGGTACCAGTGGTCTTGAATACCGGTCGGCGCCGGGCAGGGGAATCGAGTTGAACAGTCCACGCGTATAAGGGTGGCGCATCTCGTCGAAGACCTGGTTGACCGAGCCGAACTCAACAGCCTCGCCGGAATACATCACAGCGATCTTGTCACAGGTTTCCAGGATCAGGCCAAGATTGTGCGAAATGTAGATCATCGAGGTGCCGAAGCGCTTGGAGATGTCCTTGATCAGTTCGACTACACCTGCCTCAACGGTCACATCAAGCGCGGTGGTTGGTTCGTCCAGCAAGAGCAATTGTGGCTTGGACAACAAAGCCATGGCAATCACGACGCGCTGCTGCTGGCCACCTGAAATCTGGTGTGGAAAAGAATCCATCAACCGTTCCGCATCAGGCAGCCGCACCGCATCCAGCATTTCAATGGAGCGCTTGGAGGCCTCTTCGTCGCTGATGCCTTCATGATAGATCAGCACTTCGTTGAGCTGTTCACGGATCAGCATTGACGGATTCAGCGACGCCATTGGCTCCTGATAGACCATGGAGACGCGAGATCCCCGGATGTCGCGCAGTTCTTCTTCCGACATGGTGCGCATGTCGCGCCCCATGAACTTGATCTCACCGCCGACAATGGCGCCGTTCTTGCCCATGTACTGCATAATGGCAAGCGCGACTGTGGATTTGCCGCAGCCGCTTTCGCCGACAATGCCGACAGCCTCGCCGGGCATGACCTTCAGGTTGAAGTCCACCACAGCGGGTATTTCACCGGCTCTCGTATAATACGAGATAGAGACATTGTTACATTCCAGAACAGGCGTGTTCATGTCCGGTGTGGCCATAGGATCAATCCCTCAGCGAAATTTCACGCAGGCCATCGGCCAGCAGGTTCAAACCCAGTACCAGCGATGAGATCGCAAGAGCAGGCCACAGCATCATATTCAGGCCAAAATATCCCCATTCCCTGCCTTCAGAGATCATTTTACCCCAGTCAGGATCCGGGGGTGGCAGGCCAAGCGACAAAAATCCGAGCAGCGCTATGGTTATGATGACGTAGCCCAGGCGCAGGCAGGCATCCACAATCAGCGGTCCACGGGCATTTGGCAGAAGCTCGACCAACATGATCCGCAACGGGCGTTCGCCCCTGACTTCAGCCGCAGCAATATAGTCACGCGTCTTGAGGTCAAGCACGATGCCACGCACGATGCGCGCAACCTGTGGTGCGGTCGAAAACGTAATCGCAACAACAATGAGCCCGCCGGACACAATGGTCTTGTCGAGGCCCAGAGTAGATTTCAGCCACAGACCAAATGTCGATGTCGGGCCAAAGGCGGACAGTATGACCAGCAACAGCACAATCTGCGGAAACGCCAGCAACACATTGCCGATATAGGAGATGATTTCGTCCCACCACCCGCCACGATAACCGGCAGTGACTCCCATCAGCATGCCCAATGAGTAGGCAACCACTGTGGCAATCGTGGACCAGAACAACACGATGCGCGAACCGTGCAACAGACGTGACAGTATATCTCGTCCCTTGCTGTCCGTACCCATCCAGTGCATGACGCCGGTCTTGTCCTCGCTCATCATGGCCATGTTGACAGCCCCGCGCGTCTGGGCAAGAGGATCCTGCAACGGCAAAATATCTACAATAATCGCCATCGAAACCCAGAACACTACAATGGCAAGCCCAATCATCCCGATACGGCTCTCGCTCAGCAGGGCAAAAGCTTTCAGGAATTTCGCCCCTGCGCTTCTCGCTTCCGGTGTGCCGGTTTCTTCTGCTGTTGTATCCGTCATGGACCTGTTTCCTCAGCTTAACCGAATGCGTGGGTTGAGAAGCGTGTAGCCGATGTCGGACACAAACTGCGAAAATACCGCGATGAATACCGCCACCATTGCGCATGCTTCAATCACGTAGCTGTCGTTGAAAGTTGCCGCCTGGTAGAGCAGTTTTCCAAAGCCCTTATATGAGAAGAACACCTCGGTCACGATGACCCCGGACAACAGATAGTTGAGTTGCAGAATCATGACCGTGAACGGGGCAATCAAGGCATTCCGCAAGGCGTGGCGCATAATCACACGCTTATAGGGCAGTCCCTTCAGGATGGCGGTTCTCACATATTGCGAGGTCATTACCTCGGCCATGGATGCGCGGGTCATTCGAGTGTAATACCCGAAATTGTAGATCACCAATACCATGACCGGCAGCACGAGCTGGTTGGCGTCGGCCCATGTCAGGCCGTCGGTAAATGGCGATGTCCCCGGCAGCCATTCCAGCCAGAAAACAAAGATCGCCACAAGAATGGTGGCTGATGCAAATTCCGGTATGGAGGTTGTTACAACGGCAACTATCGTAATGGTCCGATCGCGCGGCGATCCTTCGGCAATGCCGGACAGAACTCCAAGCACCAGCGATATCGAGACTGTAATCCCAAACACCAGTCCGCCAAGAATGGCCGTGTTAAGCAGATGGTCTTTCAACAACTTTGAGACAGGTGTGGCAAACTGCAGGGATTCACCGAAATCTCCGCGCAATGCATTCCACGCCCACTGCAGATAGCGATAGACCAGAGGTTCATTGTAGCCATTTTTCTCCAGCCAGAGCAGCCGCTGATCTGTGGTTGAATACTGTCCGAGTATTTTTGTTGCAAGATTGCCTATGTCAGCTTCAAAGCTCAAAAATAACAGGATGGAAACAGTCAGCATTATCATTGCCATCTGTATCAATCGCTTGCCGGCCAATTGCAGCATATGTTCCTCTTCCCACCCTGTTGAGCGCCGTTAGCCGGCGTCTCTCAGTTCCCCGCGTGCTGTCTCCCAACTTTGTCAGCACCAACGTAACAGCAAGCTGGGCCCAACCGTTTTGCTGTAACGAGACACTTAATTGTCATCAAGCGCCTTTTTCACCTCCAACCTTAACGTATGTTTCATCAACTGCAAGACATTCCGCGTTTGCTTGTGCCATGTACCTGGATAACCGTTGGCAAGCTTTGTGGGTTGGTTCGTTAGCTGCTAGACTCCTGAACCTGGCTGACTTCCAGTCTGCGCGAACTTTGGTTTTCCGATGAATTTTGCCTCACTTCCCATGTATGATCTGCCGGAACTGGCTGCGCTAACCCATGCGTGGTGGGCCGGTCTTGCCGCGCACATGCAACGCCAGGGGGTTGTCGATGTGCCGGATGTCTGCACTGCGCCGAAAGCGCTCGAAGCGCATTGGTGTGCGCCCAACCTTCTGTTCTCACAGACGTGCGGCTACCCCTTGACCCACCAGTTGAATGGCAAGGTACGGCTACTGGGACTGCCGGTATATGCCTGCAAGGGGTGTGACCCGGACGGTTTTTATTCATCGATGATTATTGTGCCTGCTTCTTCAAATCTGCATTCGATGAAGGATTGCCGAAGTGCGCGCGCTGTTTACAATACTGATGACAGCATGTCGGGCCTGCTCGCTCTGCGGTCTGCGGCGGTTGCGCAACACGATGATGTGCAACCGTTCTTCAGATCCTTGACGAAAACCGGCGCTCATCGCCGGTCGCTGCAGTCAGTTGCAGATGGCGAAGCGGATGTAGCCTGTATTGATGCAGTGACGTTTGCGCTTCTGTCGAGGATTGACCCTGCGTTGATCTCCCGCGTCAGAGTTCTGGGGCAAACTCCCAAAGTACCCGGTCTTCCCTACATAACGTCGATGAAGACAAGTGCTGAAACGGTGGAGAGATTGCGGGCTTCTCTTCGTTGCGCGATGGACGATCCTGCGCTAAGTGACGTTCGCGCAGAATTGTTGTTGTCGGGCATCACATTTCCCGAACCCGCGAACTACAACGTCATTCTCGAACTGGAAGCAGCAGCGGATGGGTTTACGCTGGCCTGACCCAATCGCGCGTGGCGGTTCAGTGCTGATTTTTACCACCTCAAGGAGACTACGACGACCATGATTGATCTCTACACCTGGAGCACACCCAACGGTTACAAGGCATCCATCGCTCTTGAGGAGATGGGGCTGGATTACACCACCCATCCGATCAACATCATGAAGGATGAACAGTTGCAGCCGCATTTCCTGAAACTGTCGCCGAACAACAAAATCCCGGCAATTCATGATCATGACACCGGCCAGTCGGTGTTCGAATCCGGTGCCATCCTGCTGTATCTGGCCAACAAGACAGGCACGTTTCTGGCTCCGGACGGCCCGCGTTACTGGCAGGCAATGGAATGGTTGATGTGGCAGATGGGCGGTTTCGGTCCGATGCTCGGTCAGGTTCATCACTTCCTGCACTTCAATCCCGGCAAGTCAGAGTATGCCGAAACCCGCTTTGCTGCAGAAGCCAGGCGGCTCTATGGTGTGCTGGATCGCCGGCTCGCGGAAGAGGAATATGTGGCAGGCGACTATACGATCGCGGACATGGCCATCTGGCCGTGGGCATCACGGTTTGAATGGCAGCATCTTGACATGAACGAGTTCACCAACGTCAAGCGCTGGTACAAGGCAATCGCGGAACGTCCTGCCGTTCAGGCCGGTTTCAAAGTGCCGAACCCGGAACGTGAAATTCCGCAAGTTGACTGACGCATCGGCCTCCACGCGGCCATCCCCGGCCGGGTTGCCCAGTGCAGGGTTTGTTCTGCTGGCGTGTGTTACATTGTTTTGGGGTATCAACTGGCCGGCTATGAAAGTTGTGCTCGGCGAAATTGATCCGTGGTGGTTTCGCACAATTTGTCTGGCGATAGGGGGTGGTGCATTGCTCTCCATTTCGGGTCTGTCGGGCAACCGGATGCGTGTGTCGGCTGGTGACATTTGGCCGTTATTGCTGTGCGGCGTTTTCAACATGGTCGGCTGGCATCTGTTTTCGGCTTACGGTCTGTCGCTCGTGCCGGCGGGCAGGGCATCCATCATCGCCTTCACAATGCCGGTTTGGGCAGCCCTGTTTGCCATTCCGGTGCTGGGAGAGCGGATTTCGCCGCCGATCGCTCTCGGCCTGGGTCTGGGTATGGCTGGCCTCGGGATTCTGATCGGACATGACATGGCGGCACTGGGGTCTGCCCCGATCGGGTCATTCACAATGCTTGGTGCTGCGATGTCATGGGGCATGGGCACAGTTTTGTTCAAACGGTTTGACTGGCGCACGCCGGTGGCCAGCATCATCGGCTGGCAAATGCTGCTGGCTTCGATACCGGTCGGCACAGGTGCCCTGATACTGGAGGCTCCTCCCGACCTGAGCGCTTTGAGCGGACCCGCAATCATCGCGTTTTTGTATGTGCTGGCGTTTCCCATGGTGTTTTGCCAGTGGGCGTACTTTAAAATTGTGCAGATGTTTCCCGCTGTCTATGCCGCAATCGGGGTTATGGCAGTTCCGGTGATCGGGGTTTACTCGAGCCTGCTGGTGCTCGGTGAACCGGTCAGTTGGAGGGAGATAGTGGCCCTGGCGCTGGTGTGTTCCGCCATCTTCATGGTGCTGGTCCTGCCGAGGATAAGGCCCTGATTTTCCCGGCCCAATCGCGATGAATTTGCCGGGGGACTTTGGCGTAGCGATGTACGATTTCTGAGTTGCGAAGTGCACCACGGCGGTAAACGCTGTTTTGCCTGAAATTTTAAGCCAGCTTGTGGTCTGCCCGGCGAACTATACAGCCATGTACAGGTTAATGACCCACATGTATGATGGAACTTCCATCCATGCACGGAGTTGTAGGCGTACGCTGTTCCGGATAGCATTCCGAAATGCAACGTCAAAATGTTACCATCACAATTGGTACAGACCTGTTTTCTATAATAAACTGCGATGGACACGGTTATTCGAGCAGTCGCGCCATCAAGACGCGTTTAAAGGCGAGGTAGCGAGATAAGAAGAATGCACGACGGAACCGGAAATCATCCACAGCCGAGACTTACAACCGGAACGCGGGGTCTGGATGACATTCTTCGCGGCGGACTCACTCCGCATCGTCTCTACCTGGTTGAAGGCACACCGGGGTCGG
>JBDNEZ010000091.1:0-6461 GCA_041690095.1 Anderseniella sp. | reverse complement strand
GGAACCGGTCATTGCAGATGTGCTGGATGCCGTCAGGCAATTGCCAGGATGCGGACTGGCGCGCATGAGTGGTTCGGGGGCCACCTGTTTCGGCCTGTTTGAAGATGCACCCAGCGCCGCTGCAGCCGCGAAAATCCTGGCACAGAACCATCCTGACTGGTGGGTAATTGCAACTGCTTTGGTATAAATGGCGCACGATAAGTGAAAACCGTTTTAGTACGCCCGGGCGACGGAAAACCTGATTGCATCGACCAGGGCGGACTTGTGATCGCTTTCGGGGAATATTTCCATGGCGTCGCGAGCGATCGCGCCATAGTGGCGGGCGCGTTCAATGGTTGCTTCAAGTGCACCGTGCTGGGTCATCAGGCCAATGGCTGTTTCAAGGTCGCCATCGCGCTGGTCGCCGTTTTCCATCACGCGCTTCCAGAATTTGCGCTGCTCGGTATCGCCACGCCGGTACGACAACACCACCGGCAGCGTGATCTTGCCTTCGCGAAAATCATCACCGACGCTTTTTCCCAATTGCGCCTGTTTGCCGGAGTAGTCCAGCGCATCGTCAACAAGCTGGAACGCCACACCGAGATTGCGGCCATAGGATTCAAGTGCCTCACGCTCTGCATCATTGCGCCCGGCAATCAGGGCGCCCACCTCGGCAGCCGCTGAGAACAGCGCCGCGGTCTTGGCATTGATGACCTTGAGATAGGCATCTTCGGTGGTCGACGTGTTGTGGGCGGCGGCCAACTGCATCACTTCGCCTTCGGCAATGATGGACGCAGCCTCAGCCAGCACTTTCAGGGCGGGCAGCGACCCTGTTGTCACCATGATGCGGAACGCCTGGCCCAGCAGGTAGTCACCCACCAGCACGCTTGCCTGATTTCCCCAGATCAGGCGTGCAGTGCGTCGCCCGCGCCTCAGGTCACTTTCATCGACCACATCGTCGTGCAGCAGTGTGGCCGTGTGCATGAACTCGACGGCAGTGGCAAGATCTATGTGATGGTTGCCGTCATAACCGCACAGGCGCGCGGATGCGATAGTCAGCATCGGACGCAGGCGCTTGCCGCCCGAATCAATCAGATGCTGGGCAAGTTCCGGGATCAATTCCACGTGAGACTGGGCATGCGACAGGATTTGCGCATTCACCTTCTCCATGTCGCTAGCCACAAGAGCGAGCAAGGGAGACAGGCTTGCATCTTTGGATTCTGCCGCGCTTAAAGGAACAACTACGCCCAATGAATTAACTCCACCGCTGTCTTTATCGTTTACATCACAGAACATAAGCAGCGTTCAGGCTGCCAGCAAGGGCACTATGGCCGCATCTGTTGCGTTGAACTAGTATTGTTAAAGGAACTGTTTGTTAAGTGCCGAAAGGTAAGTTTTATCCATGCGTGAATTGCTGCGATCCAATGATGTAGTGCTGGTTTCGTTCATTGTTGATCTGCTTGGCCAGGAAGGCCTGAGTGTCGAGGTGTTTGACGGTCATATGAGTGTGCTTGAAGGTTCCATTGGCGCAGTTCCCCGCCGGGTGATGATTGACGATGATGATGAACTGCGCGCGCGAAGAGTGTTGAATGAGGCGGGCTTGCGAAAGCATCTCGCGGGCGACTGAATGTGGGCGAATGATCCATGGGTTGAGATTGCTGAACCAAGGGTCGATGAAGACTGAAGAGGCTGTAATGGAAGATGTGTTTCAAGGTGGCCGCAATGGCGGTCATGAAAGTAAGGCAGGGCTGTCCGATGATGCTTTCCTGGGCGGCAGACTGCAAATACTGCAACCCGAAAAGGGCTATCGTGCTGGCATTGACGCGGTATTGCTGGCTGCATCGATACCGGCATCAGAAGGTGAGACGTTTTTTGAAGCAGGTATCGGAACCGGCGTTGCGGCCGCATGTCTGGCCACAAGGGTGCCCGGCATCATCATTACCGGTGTTGAAATCGCATCCCGGTACGCGCTGATTGCGGAGGAAAACTTCAAACGCAACGCGCTGCACGAGCGTATCAGTGTCCTGAAGGGCGACTTGCGCGATTCCATGCGCCACGGTCAGGTGGACTGGCCGGCTCCCGGCACCATGTCCCATGCCTTTGCCAATCCGCCGTTTTTTGAAGACCACACAGTTCAGGCTCCCGTCGACAGTTTGCGGGCACAAGCCCATCTGTTGAAGGCCGGTGCCCTCGAAACCTGGGTCAAGGTCATGGTGAACATGATCAAGCCCCGGGGTACGGTATCGATCATACACCCGGCAACGTCTCTGCTTGAATTGCTGGCGGCGATGGCGCCAAAGCTCGGCGGCCTAACCGTTATGCCGCTGCGCGCGCATCGCAATGATGCCGCTTCGCGGATTATCGTGCGGGGAACCAAAGGCTCGAAGGCGCCATCCCGGCTATTGCCCGGACTGGTACTGCATGAAGCAGGGTCGAACACGTTTGTGGACGCAGTCGATGCCATATTGAGAAATGGCGAAGCTCTTGAATTTGAGTAAGTTTGTCGCGTTTGACAGTGCATGACCCTTGAGACCGCGCATCGGGTGCACCATGTTGAGCACGGCTACCAGCAACGCATGGGTCCATGACATGGGAGTGTTACAGCCAGAATCCATGAAACTGGTAGCCGTCAGCACACTGTCTGCATAAGCTCACCGTAATCAACAAGGCAATTCCACAATGGCCGCGCGCGCATCAAAAAAGAAAAAGAAAAACAAGGCCGGATGGTTGACCAGGCTGTTGCGCGGCAAGCGCAAGTTTGTGGCCCATGTTCGCCTGCACGGCGCCATCGGCATGCCCGGGCCGGTTAGCCGGTCGATTTCGATGGCCGGAATCGAAGAAACGCTGCAGCAGGCATTCGCCATTCGCGGCCTGGCAGCTGTGGCATTGTCGATCAATTCGCCCGGGGGCTCGCCGGTTCAGTCGACGCTGATTTTCAACCGTATCCGCCAGCTCTCAAAAAAGCACGAAGTCACTGTATTGGTGTTTTGTGAGGATGTGGCGGCGTCCGGCGGTTATCTGCTGGCAGTGGCAGGCGATGAAATTTTCGCCGATCGCAGTTCGGTGGTGGGCTCTATTGGCGTGATATCGTCAGGATTTGGTTTTACCGGTGCGATCAAGAAGCTCGGTGTGGAACGCCGCGTGCATACGGCAGGATCCAACAAATCCGTGCTGGACCCGTTCCTGCCTGAAAAGAAGGAAGATGTTGCCCACCTGAAGTCCCTGCAGCTGGATGTCCATGAAGCATTCAAGGACATTGTGCGGTCGCGTCGCGAAACGCTGCTGAAGGGCAAGGAAGACGAGCTGTTTTCCGGGCTGTTCTGGGCCGGCGAAAAAGCCCTGGAGCGCGGTCTGATCGACGGTATCGGCACACTGCACGAGATTTTGCAGAGCAAATTCGGTGATGACGTGATCATCAAGACAGTTGACGCCAAGGGCGGATTGTCGTTGCGCAAGTTCCTGATGCCAGGCGGCAGATCGAGTGTCGACAGTGCTGCACGCGCTGCCGGACAAGGAGTCGCGTCAGGCGCACTTGCGCTTGCAGAAGAGCGCGCTTTGTGGTCTCGTTACGGCCAGTGAAAGTTGAAACGGGCAGGGGCCTGTTTGAAGGAACGAAGACAACATGATTTACAAACTCCTGTTTGCCGGTATGGGCATCGCCTTGTCATATACCGTGGCGCGCACGCTTGCGGACCTTCAGGCAAAGTCTGCTGTCAAGGTAAAGGCCAAAGACCAGCAGCATGGCAGAACCGGCCGCTTGCGTCAGGACCCGGAAACCGGCGTGTACCGCCCGGAAGACTGATTGTATCGGGTTGCAGCCTGAATGCGGGTTTCATGCGGTTGGCCGCTTGACCAGGACTGGTCTGCGCAATAGGTTCCGGCCAGCGATTCACTGCTTCTGGCCAGCCAGAGGCCTTTCAAAGCAACTTCACAATGACTGCGCCTCCCGGCCTAAGCCCCAAGACGTCCTTCCAGGATCTGATTCTCACGCTGCACAATTACTGGGCGGCCAGGGGCTGCGTCATTCTGCAGCCTTACGACATGGAAGTGGGCGCCGGCACATTTCATCCGGCAACCACCTTGCGCTCGGTCGGGCCAAATCCCTGGAAGGCGGCTTATGTCCAGCCATCGCGCCGGCCCAAGGATGGCCGTTATGGCGAAAACCCCAACCGCTTGCAGCACTACTACCAGTATCAGGTGATCCTGAAACCATCGCCGCCGGATCTGCAGGACCTGTATCTCGGTTCGCTGTATGCCATCGGCATCGACCGCGACAATCACGATATTCGCTTTGTCGAGGATGACTGGGAAAGTCCGACGCTGGGTGCCTGGGGGCTTGGCTGGGAAGTGTGGTGCGATGGTATGGAAGTGTCGCAGTTCACCTATTTCCAGCAGGTCGGCGGCATGGACTGCGATCCGGTTTCAGGCGAATTGACCTATGGCCTTGAACGCCTGGCGATGTATGTACAGGGCGTCGACAATGTCTATGACCTGAACTTCAATGGCGGCGAAGGTGACGATCGCGTGTCTTACGGCGATGTGTTCCTGCAGGCCGAGCAGGAATATTCCCGGCACAATTTTGAACACGCCGATACCGCAACCCTGCTGCAGCAGTTCAGGTTTGCCGAAGCCGAATGCAAGGCTCTGCTGGCAGCCGGCGACAAGGGCAAAAAACATCTCATGGCACTGCCTGCCTATGACCAGTGCATCAAGGCATCTCATGTTTTCAATCTGCTAGATGCGCGCGGCGTGATTTCGGTCACCGAGCGTCAGGCCTATATTTTGCGGGTCCGTGATCTGGCCAAGGGTTGTTGCGAGGCCTGGGCCAAAACCGCTGGCGGGAGCGCGCAATACAATGGCTGAACTGCTGTTAGAATTGTTTTCCGAGGAAATCCCGGCGCGAATGCAGGCCCGTGCTGCTGGCGACCTGCACAAGCTCGTCACCGATGCGCTGGTAGAACACGGCCTGACTTATGAAAGTGCCAAGGCGCATGTCACGCCGCGCCGTCTGACCCTGTGCGTCGACGGGCTGGCCGTGCGAACCGCAGATCACAGGGAAGATCGCAAGGGCCCGCGCATCGATGCGCCTGAACAGGCCGTTCAGGGGTTCCTGAAGTCTGCCGGCGTCACACTCGATCAGTGCGATGTAGAAGAGGACAACAAGGGCAAAGGCGCTTTTTATGTGGTCCGGATCAACAAGCCGGGGCAGGATACCACCGACGTTATTGCCGGTATCGTACCGGAAGTCGTGCGCAAATTCCCGTGGCCCAAATCCATGCGCTGGGGCACCGGCAGCCTGCGCTGGGTCAGGCCGTTGCAGTCGATTGTGTGTATGTTTGACGGCGATGTGGTGCCGTTTGACGTGGACGGCATCAAGTCCGGCAACATCACCCATGGCCATCGCTTCCTCAACCCGGACGCGATCACGGTGACGGCATTCGACGATTACGAGCAATCCCTGCGCGCCGCCCACGTCATGCTGGATGCGGGCGAGCGAATGGAGACCATTCGCACCGAGGCCGGCAACCTGGCGTTCGCCAAGGGGCTGCAACTGATTGAAGATGAGGGTCTGCTGGCAGAAGTTGCCGGGCTTGTTGAATGGCCGGTTGTGTTGATGGGTGAGTTTCACAAGAGTTTTCTGGATGTCCCGTCAGAGGTGATCGTCACCTCGATCAGGAGCCATCAGAAGTGTTTCGCGCTCACCGACAAGTCGGGAAAACTGTCCAATCACTATCTGCTGGTGTCGAACCTGATCGCCAAGGATGGCGGCAGGAAGATCACCGAAGGCAACAACAAGGTCATTGCCGCAAGGCTGTCTGACGCCCGGTTCTTCTGGGAGCAGGACAAGAAGGTCAAGCTGGAAGATCGCTTGCCGCAGCTTGAGAAGATCACATTCCACGCAAAACTGGGCACGCAGGCCGAGCGGGTTCGCCGGATTGAAGCGCTGGCCGGCAACATCGCCAGGACCATTGGCGCTGATGAGACCCAGGCGAAGCTGGCTGCAAGATTGGCCAAGACCGATCTGGTGACCGAGATGGTCGGCGAGTTTCCGGAATTGCAGGGCCTGATGGGCTCTTACTATGCCAAAGCAGAAGGGCTGGATGAGGATGTGCAGATCGCCATCCGTGATCACTACAAACCGCAAGGCCCGTCTGATGACGTGCCATCCGGCAAGGTGGCCCAGGCCGTGGCACTGGCCGACAAGATCGACACGCTGGTCGGCTTCTGGGCCATTGATGAAAAGCCGACGGGCTCGAAGGATCCTTATGCGCTGAGGCGTGCAGCACTGGGGGTTATCCGCACGGTACTGGAAGGCGAATTGCGCTTGAATCTGCTGTCTCTCAGCAATGCAGGCCTGAAACCGATCGTCGACGCAACCCATCACGATGCAGAGGCCGACGAAGCCGAACCGGCGGTGCCAACCAGCAGTGAAAATGACATTGCAGCAGACCTGCTTTCCTTCTTCGCCGATCGCCTGAAGG
>JBDNEZ010000090.1:0-10958 GCA_041690095.1 Anderseniella sp. | reverse complement strand
GCGGCTCCGTCTGGCACTGTACTCATCGCCAAGGGAAACTGCGGCATGCCGGAACTGACTGACGCCGGCATTGAATACACCGGAACAACCGGGCTTATGTCGGATTATGCCCGTCTGGCTCGCGATGTCGGCGTGCAGATCATAGGCGGCTGCTGCGGGACGACGCCGGCTCACATCGCCGCGATGCGACAAACACTTGATGACCATGTCCCGTCACCCCGACCCACAATCCCCAAAATCATTGAAACCCTTGGGCAGGTGTCGAAGCTGGCCATGGGTACCGATGCTGCCGAAGAGGCAAAGGCACGTCGCCGGCGTCAGGAGCCATAAGTGAGAATTGCTGGCCCGCTGAAGGTCGATGTTCCAGCGATTGCCATCGGATTGCGATCTCTCGAAATGCCCCTAAAATCCCGCCACCTGGCCATCGCCCCTTGGATCTGCGGCACCTTCTATCAAACCGTCAGGATGGTGCACAAGCGCCCCGGCATGACCCATAATCTCATCGAAGGCACCAACTTCTTCCAGGTCATGCCCGGCTTCGCGTAGCGCGGATATGACGACCGGATTGAAGCCGTCCTCGATGCGCAGATTTGCCGTCTCAGCCCCCCAGGTTCGACCCAGGAGCCAGCGCGGCGCGGTCACCGCGTCCTGCAGTTGCCGACCATGAAGAACGTGGCGCGAAAAGATCATTGCCTGGGTTTGCGGCTGACCTTCTCCGCCCATTGTACCATAGGCCATGACCCTGCCGTCAGCCAACCGCGCTAGCGCCGGCTGAATCGTGTGGAACGGACGGCGGCCCGGCATCAGGCAATTGTGGTGAGTGGGATTGAGAGAAAAGCTGGTGCCACGGTTCTGCCAAGTGATGCCGGTCTCATCCAGAACCGTGCCGGAGCCGAACTCCCAATAGATACTCTGAATGAAACTCACGGCCCGGCCTTCGCCATCGACCGCACCGAGCCAGACCGTGTCGCCTTTTGATGAAGTTTCAGGCCATGGCAGCGCCTTCGCCCGGTCGATGCTTTCAGCCATGGCATTCAGGACATCGGTCTTCAGGAATTCATGCGGGTCGACATCCATGTAGGCGGGGTCGGTGACGTGCCGATCACGTACCCGGAAGGCCTGCTTGGTGGCCTCCACCAGGCCATGCACGTAGTCAAACCCTTCAGCCTCGCGAACGCCCAGCCGCTCATAGACACCAAGCAGAATTAACGAAGCCAGTCCCTGCGTGGGTGGCGGCAGGTTGTAGACTTCATGGCCGGCGACTTTGAGCGCCAGCGGTTTAAGCGTTAAGGCATGATGGCGTTCCAAATCTTCAAGCCGCAGAGGCGTGCCAGCACGCTCCAGGTCAGCGGCGATGCTACGGGCAAGATCACCGCGATAAAAATCATCGAAACCGGCCTTCGCCAGGCGCTTCAGGGTCTGGGCGATGCGGGGTTGACGGAACCTCGCCCCTTCCTGTGGCAGTTTGCCATCAATCAGAAAATTATCTGCAAAGCCGGGGGCCTGCTTCAGTTCGCCAAATTTCGAAAGCGCGTTTCCAGCCAGGGTCTTCGTTACCGCAACGCCATCCGATGCATAGTGGACAGCATCTTCGAGCAGGCGTTCCAGCGGCATCGTTCCACCCCATTCGGTGCTGATCCGAAGTGCTGCCTCCCAGCCGGACACGGCGCCTGCGACCGTCAGCGCAGCCAAATTGCCGCGTGACGGAATGGCATCCAGTTCCTGCTGTCGGTAGAAGTTGACATCTGCGCGTGCTGCCGCACCGCCGCAGGCATCAATGCCAACGACATCCCGACCCGGCGCATGAACAAGCCAGAAGTTGTCTCCGCCGAGCCCGTTCATATGCGGGTAGACCACTGCAATTGTAGCCGCTGCCGCGATCATCGCCTCAATGGCATTGCCGCCGTCTTCCAGCACCCTGAGCCCGGCCCGGGCTGCCAGATGATGAGGCGCCGTGACCATGCCACGGTATGCACGCGGTGTTTGCAACATCAAACTCTCCCGATTTCCATTTATACCGTGAGCGATGCCTCAGGTATGATAATCACGCCGGTCATGACGTCCAGCCCTGAACTAATAACCGAGCATCCAAGCACCCCGGACAAGCGCATCAACGGCGTCTGTGTCGACGCAAAGCCAATAGACGGTTGATCTGACATATCCACGCGGTCCAGGCAAACCACCTGGCTGCCGGACCTCATATTGAAGGTTGTGCCCAAGACCACTTCGATCCGGTCGTGGCCCGGCCCTTGCGAAACACCGGCCTGTGCATAGCCAACTGACAAATTCGGGCTGCTGCCGGGAATCGTAAAACTATCCATCGTCTGCAACGATGTGGGTACCGGCCTCCCCCCGAAGCGCCGGCATCACCTGCTCCAGTTGTGCAATAATGACACGTTTGCCGCCGCCTTCCAGAAAACGCAGTGCTGCATCGACCTTTGGCCCCATGCTGCCTGCCGGGAAATGCCCCTGCGCCTGCAGTTCGCGCAATTCCTGCATGGTCACCTGGTCGAGCTCTGTTTGTTCCGGTGTGCCGAAATTGATCGCAATCTTGGGAACCGCAGTTAGGATCATCATGAACTCGATGCCCAGCACATTGGCCATGAGCGCCGATGTCAGGTCCTTGTCGATAACCGCCTCTACGCCGTGGCGCACGCCCTTCGGACCGCGGATCACTGGTATACCGCCGCCACCGCCGGAAATGACTATCGCACCGCGCTGGGTCAGCACTTGCACCAGGGATATGTCACAGACATGCTTTGGCTTGGGTGACGGCACGACGTGGCGCCATCCGCGTCCGGAGTCCTCTTTCATGAGCCATCCCAGTTCTTCACCGATCCGTTTTGCTTCTTCCTCCTCGTAGAAGGCACCGATGGGCTTGCTCGGGTTTTCGAATGCGGGGTCTGCCTCATCCACCTCAACCTGGGTAAGCAGACAGGTGACATGGCGCGAACTGTCAGCTTCCCGCAAAGCGTTTTCCAAAGCCTGGACCAGCAGGTAAGCGATGCCGCCCTGGGAATGGGCGACGCAGATATCCAGTGACATGGGCGCGATCCTGTCACGGGTAAGCGTCTGGCGCATGAGAATCTTGCCAACCACCGGGCCGTTGCCATGAGTGATCAACAGCTCGTTGTCGAGCAGCGCCAGGGGTAACAACGCCTGGGCAGTATAGGCGGCGATCAACTGCTGTTCGCGCGAGGTACCTTCAATATTCTCCGGATGCGTGGCATTGCCGCCAATGGCGACGAGAATCCGGTCTGGTAAATCAAAAGGAGTCATCTTGGCGAACCTCTCAGATATTTGATTGAACGGCGGCGAGCGCCCATGCCGTTGCGTCGGCGTTGGTCGGAGCGACGTGAACGCCGGCAGCTTGCAGTTTCGCCATCTGGGCTGAACGCCCCTGCGGATCAGCCTCGGTCCCCGTGACAGAAGCGATTATCGCCGGTCGGTCGCTGCCACCATGGGTCTGCAATATCTCAACGATGTGGCCGGCAGGATCGTCGTGTGCGCCGTAACCGATCACCACGTCCATCAAGATGACACCGACATCCGGATCCTGAAGCGCGGCGATGATGTTGTCATCGCGAACGGACGGATCAATCATCGGATGAGGTTTGCCCTGGGTGTACTTGTCGTCGCCAAGGTCCAGGATCACGTGAGTACCATTGGTTTCGGCGAGCGTCGGAACGCCCGGAATGGGTGCATTTGATCGCACGGTCTGGCCAGCGCTCGCGAACAGCACCTGTGCCTCCGCGCATAGCGTGCCACCAGAAAATAATCCCTGAATGAGCCTCCGCCCCACCGGCACGGTGATAGCCGTTTCAGGTCTAAGCGTCTCTTCAATCGCCAATCCCATAGCCGCCTGTGCCGCTGCTTTCAGCGTGAACACCTGTGTGGCGTTCGCCGGCATTGACAGCTCTTGCGCCCCTATGAAACAGACTATGACCGGTTTATCGCATGTAGCTATGCGTTCCAGCACTCTGGACGCCACATCTGCCGGCGGTGGCTTGGAAATTACGACGATACGCGTGGTCATCGGGTCGGCGTCCAGAAGATCGAACGCCATCAGGGTAGAGATGCCCCCCACCTCCGATTTCAGGTCACGGCCTCCAACTCCGATGGCATGTGAGATGCCGCCGCCGTGTTGGGCGATGAGGCAGGAGACTTCCTGCATGCCGGTGCCCGATGCACCGACAATGCCTATTTCACCTCTCGGCACGACGTTGGCGAATGCCAGCGCCTTGCCGTTGATGATCGCAGTGCCGCAATCCGGGCCCATGACGAGACAGCCGAGATTTTTCGCCTCGCGTTTCAGTTCGGCCTCTTCTGCGAGACCAACATTGTCGCTGAAAATCATGGCATGCAGGCCGCGCCGGATAGCCTTGCGAGCTTCAGCAATGGCGAAATCGCCAGCCACCGAAATCAGCACGAGATTGGAGTCCGGCATCGACTTCATGGCAGCACGCAATGTCTTCGGGCGCCATGCCACGCCATCTCCGCCCCTGGCGGTCGGTTGGTCGAGTTGAGCCCTGGCTTCGGCCAGGGCGGTTTCGGCTGCATCGACCGTACCGGCGCGAATGCCGATGATCAGATCGCCGCCACCCGCTGATGTTCCGGCGTCGGTCAGCAGACCCGCGTCGGCCATGATCTCCCGATTCGATGGCGTTCCCATCATCATCGCCGCTTCCTCAATACCATCCATCCCGGCAATTGTTCGGGACATGCGCATCAACGCGACGGAATCGAGGTAGAACCCCTTGCGGATTTCATTGAGAACAGTGACGCTCATGACACACCTACGCTTTTGGCAAAAGCCACAAGGGCCTGTTGGAAACACTCCATCGGTGCACGCACGACCCCCGCACCCACCTGTCCTATGCCCGGCTGCTTGTGCGCAATGCCCGTATTGATGGTGGGCGCCAGGCCTGTTTCGACAACCAGGCGGATATCGATTCCTGTGGGCACTCCCAGATAATCCATCGACGGGATGGTCCATTCCGGATTTTCGCCGATGGTGATTTCCGACATTGTGCGGGTGAAGTTACCAGCCTCCGAGGCCGCGCCGGCACCAACAAAACCGGCAACAGCTGGTGAAGCTCCCATGGCAAACCCGCCGAGACCAATGGTTTCGACGATTGTTGAATCGCCCATGTCCGGATTGGCATCCGCTTCGCTAAACCCGGGAAAGTAAAGTCCTTCGGGCATCTCCACGGGAGCCGTGAACCAGGTGTCCCCGGTGCCGCTGACCCGAATGCCGAAATCCGTGCCGTTGCGGCACATTGCGGTGACTATGCTGGAGCCGTCGATACCGCGCACAGGGTCCATCATCGCCTTGCCCATAGCCATCGCGATATTGAGAAAGAACTGGTCGTTGCTGCCTATGAAAGCCAGTGCCCGCGACAGGGCCTTGTTGTCCGTGGCCGTGTCGACCATGGGTGCCGCCAGAGTCCTGAGGGTAAGCCCTGAACAGGCGACATTGCGCTGGTGCATCTCGTCACCCATGGTGAGCCCGCGCGCCACAAGACTCTTCAGCGGAATACCGCCTGTATGACGCAATGCCCGGCCCAGCGCCGGCCCGAAATCGTCGCGAAGCCAGCGCAGTCGATCCAAGACTTCCGAATCATTACCGCCAAACCGCATGACCTTGCCGAGCCCTTCGTTGATGGCACAGTACGCCCGGTTTCCATAGGCTCGGTTCTCGACAACCATCAACGGCTGCCCCACAGTCGTCATTCCTGTCATGGGACCGACTGCATCGAAATGATGATTGGGATGAAAATCAAAGGCGCCATCGGCAGCCATCTTCGTTGCTTCTTTCAGATCTGACGCCCACCCCTCAAACACCGCGATGCCTGTGACAGCACCCTGCATGGGTCCGCACATGCGCGCCCAGTCGACTGGCGGGCCCGCGTGCAGGATCATCCTGTCCTTCAGTGCCGGAATTGCTTCCGCTGCCGGGACCACGTCAACCAGAACCAGATCAGCAGAGAGCATTCGTTTCAAAGCTTCTGCATTTGCGTCTTCAATGCGCCTCATCGAGTCATGCTCCCAACTTGGACAAAAGAGCTGCAAGTTCTGGATCACCGCCCGCCGGAGGTGCCCAGTCGACCTGAACCACTTCAACAGCCTGTTCGTTTAAATCACTGGTGAATTTCTCGAGTCCGATGTTGACGACCTTCAACGGTTCGTTCAACAGATCCTTGATGATGGTTTCATGCATTTTTGAGATCCTATGGTCCTTGCAATTAAGCCGTTTTCGGGCGTACGTCACTCGCCCGATATTGAAATCATACTGGGGAACAGCAAGCTCGAGGGCGGAGGGAATGCCTGTTGAGCTTTCGACGACTGCTAAGCCGGTATAATTCCATGTTCAATCAATCGATATGCGTTGCGGCGCCTGCCAGAATGAACCGATTTACTTTCCTCAAATGGGTCAACAATCACTTCCTTTGGTATTACTACTGCTCGTCAATCAAGAGTGCTTCCCAATGCTGTACTACCGGATTGGGGAGAAAAAAGCTGGGCTGCCTGTTATATGCCAAGATGGCGGGCAGCCCAGTTCGGGAGAAAAACTTCACGTATCCAAATTTATTCCCCTGGAAAGGATACTAAAACGAAATCTAGTAGCTCAACGCATTGTGGTTTTCGCCGTCGAACGGTTTGTCGTAGCTTTTGATTGAGCATCGCTTCGCTCTTTCAGTAAGTAATTTATTACTTACTAACTTTCGAGTCAACATCGAAAATCGCATTGAGCGGGCAATAGCTCTGGCACTTTGGAAGCGATCAGGTTTATGAATTTTGGTTGATTCAACCAAAATTCATCCTGATCTAGGCATCCATCGCGGCCACCAGAGCCAGGAGTGCCTTTTCGAAACACTCTGTCGGCGGATACGTAATACCCGCGCCGATCATGCCAATTCCTGCATCCTTGTGCGCAATGGCCGTACTGATGACCGGCAATATCCCTGTTTGCAGAACCTTGCGCACATCAATACCGGTGGCAATGCCTCGGAAATTCAGCAGCGGGATAGTCACGTTCGGGTTTAGCGCCTCGGTGATCTCGGCCATATTGACCGTATAGGTGACCGCATCGTCGATGGTGCCGCCGATCAACGCGACAATAGCCGGTGCCGTCGCCATGGCAAAGCCACCGAGCCCATATGTCTCGGTAATTGCACTGTCTCCGATGTCCAGCCCGGAGTCTTCCGGTTTGTAGCCGGCGAACATCGGACCGATGACCAATTGTGCCGGTCCGGTAAACCATGTGTTGCCGGACATGCCGCTGATGCGAATGCCGAATTCTACGCCGTTACGGCACATCGTCGTGACGATCGTGCTGTGAGGTATGCCATGAGCGGCATCGAGAGCGCATTTGCACAGGGCCATCCAGGTCGGACCCGAGAAATAATCACTGCTTGCAATAAAATCGAAAACTTCGCGTTTCTGGTCGGTAGGGAAATCCGTTTGCAGAATATGTGGAGCGAGCGCCTGAACCAGCAGAGCCGTGCCCGCATTGTTGCGATTGTGACATTCATCGCCCATGTGCAGCGCCTGCGACAGCAACAATCGCAGGTCAATTTCGCCGGCGCTTTCCATGGTGGCTGTAAGAATTGGACCAAGGACATCACGCATCCAGTTCAGGCGCTCGATGACACTATCGTCGTTGGCGCCCATGCGCAGGATCTTCGCCATCTGTTCGCTCAAATTGGTGAACACCGTGTTGCCATAGGTCTTGTTCTTGACCACATGCATCGTCATTGAGGACGAGGTCACGCCTGCCATGGAACCGACGCAGTCATGTTCGTGGCAGGGGGAAAACGTGATCTCCCCTGACGCGGCAACCTGCTCGGCTTCGGCAAGGTCTTTTGCCAGACCTTCGAACACCAAAGCGCCGGTGACGGCACCCTTCATGGCTCCGTTCATGCGATCCCAGGTGATCGGCGGCCCCGCGTGAAGGATTGTAGTCTTCGTCATTCCCGGCACGACATCGATGGCTTTGCCAAATCCGACGAGTACGGGGTGGGAGCTGATGATGCGTTCTGCCGCCTGTTTGTTGGCTGCATCAATCTTTTCGGCACGAGAGTCCTCGGCCAGGTAATCGAGCAGCGCGATGATTTTGGCATCGCCACCGCCCGGCGGGCGCCAGTCGACCTGAATTGCACGACTGCCTTGTTTGACGATATCGTCTTTGAAGAATTCGATGCCAACATTGACGACATCGACAGCCTTGAAGAGTTCGCCAATTCCACTCATGATATCACATCCTTTTCAACGAACCCTCTGGCCAGCAATCCTGAATTCGTGCAGCTGCTGGCGATCGTAACACCGGCCTCTTCAAGCTTGGCGATTTGATCCTGCAGTGATTGAGAGTCCAGATCAGTGCCCAGAACATATCCGAGAATCTCCAGGTGCCGGCCACCTTTGGCAGCCGTTTCCTTGGCCCGAACGATTGCAGGAAGCGCCATGCCCACCGGATCCTCGTGCGCACCAAATCCCAGAACGAAATCCAGCACGATGACACCGACCGTCGGATCATCGGCCTCTTGCAGAATCCGCGCGTTGCGCGGCGACGGATCGATCATCGGATGCGGTCGGCCACGCGTAAATTCGTCATCTCCAAGGTCAAGGAAAGTATGATCGTGGCTGACATTGACATCCGCCAGCCGGTAGTCGGCATCTTTGGTGATATTGCTGTAAACGTTCTGGAACTTCTGTTGCGCCAGCAACATCATTTCGTAACACAACGTTCCGCCACACAACAAAGCGCGAACGTATTTCTGATCCTGAGTGAGCTTGGCACGCACCTCTTCGATCAACGGCAGGTTCAGCGCATGCTTGTCGATTTCGTCCTCGTTCCTGCCGCCAAGTACAACGGCCTTCAATGCCGCTTCCTTGCTGGTCCGCGAAAAGTGACCGCCGGCTTCGACGACCTCATCTTCCGCACCCCCCGGAAACCACACGACGACCGGCTTTTTGCACGATTTAATCGCTTCCAGAACTTTCTTCTCAACGCTCTTTGCCGGTGGTTTGGACACCAGAACAATTACCTTCGTCGCAGGGTCCTCATTCAGGGCGCGCAGAGCGTCAATCATCATTATTCCGCCGACTTCCTCTGACAGGTCTCGCCCACCCGTACCGATCAACTGGGTAATACCGCCGCCGAATTCGTGTATGCGAACGCTGACCTCCTGACTTCCGGTCCCGGAAGCGCCAACAATTCCGATATTACCCCGACGCACGGCATTGGCGAAACATAGTCCAACGTGGCCGAGAATTGCCGTGCCACAATCTGGACCCATCACCAAAAGTCCTTTGGCATGTCCGGCGTTTTTAAGCTCGACCTCTTCCTCAATGCTCATATTGTCACTGAAGATCATGACATTGAGACCGTGATCCAGCGCCTTTCTGGCCTCACGCGCGGCGTACTCACCCGGAACCGAAATGATGGCCAGGTTTGCAGCGGCGGAATGGCGCAGCCCACTTTCGAATGTTGCGTATCGCTGCTCACTTCCGCCCTGAGCCTGATCGCCCCTGTCAAACAGCTTGTCTATATCCAGCAATGCGCTGTCACAGCGCTGTTCGCTATCAGCTTCGACAACGATTATCAGGTCGCCGTTCCCGGCATCCTCGATTTCGGGTGTAAGCAGGCCGACGTTTTGCAGGACGCCTTTGTTCATTGCCGTACCCATGGCGATGACAGCCTGTTTGACCCCCTCTATTTGATTGGCTTTTGTCGACAGGGACATCAATGACACTGAATCGAAATAGGTGCTCGGCTTGATTGCCGCTTTGATGGTCATGACTGTACTCCAGTTGACACGGTTGCAGCGAGGCAAGTCACTGGCAAGCTGCGTTGATTGCAGGCAACAGCCGGTTGTTGTGACGGCAGATTATCTGACCGGTTTGCGTTGACCCGCAAGTTGAGAGCCAGACCGGACAGGATGCCTGCGAGAATGTCAGAACCCGACGTGCTTCCAATGGCCAGCACACGGTCCAGCGCTTTGGTCAGCGCTGCGGGCCTGCCGCACAGCAACGTTTCGACAAGGCGCAAGATCGATTCGCGCACGTGACCGTTGGCGGCAGCAGTCAAGGCCGCCAGGCTGATGGCATTGGTCGATTGCTCGGCGCAAACGAGCACATCTTTGCCGCCGGCCAGCCAGCCCCAGCATGGGCTGTCACGCAAGTTCAAAATCGCAAACAGACCAACAAGGAAGTCATCGCCGGCAGGTGTTAAACCTGGGCCAAGACCAATCAGGGATTTGGCATGTTGCCGGGCTGGGGCCATATGCATCTGTTCGAGTGCCTCCAACAGTGATCCGGATCGCTGTTTGAGTGTGATGCCCATCTGGCCTGCGAATGTGTGGCTGGACGCATCCGGACCAACGAACCCGCCCTGCGCACCGTTGGTCACGAGGTATGACTGCGCCCAATCCAATCTGGCTTGCAGGTTTCCGTCCGCGTCGGCATATCGTGGAAGTTGTGCTTGCCAGGTTGACGCCGCTGTCCAACGCATGGCGACACCGTCCCCGATGTGCAACTCCCGTTTCCTCACCGCCACCGGAGTGTTGACTGCAAATCCACAGGCTTGAAAGTCGGCAACATCGACGATGGCTGTGTTGGGTGCGTTGTCCAACCCCCATCCGCCAAGCGTAAAAAGTTTGCCGGTTGTGCATTCGATATTGACCACTCGATTGAATACGCTGTGCACCCGTCCGTCGAAAGACGGCGCCTCCAGCGCCTGCAAGAACGCTGTATCAATGCTGCGTCCCCGCAAGATCCGGCACGAATGTGAAGCTTTGTCGCGGGACACGGGTTTTTCCCAATCCGAAGCTGACGTAACGGTCATGTTGTCAACATCAGCGATTGTTCCTTATGCGCTTGATACAGCGGATTTTCCGGATCGACTGAAATCGCATTCTCGATTGCTTCGGCCGCTTCGCGATGTTTGCCCAACGCGC
>JBDNEZ010000089.1:0-8408 GCA_041690095.1 Anderseniella sp. | reverse complement strand
GGTGATGCCGTCAACCCGATCCTCGCAGCCGTCGGATACAACTTCCGCCTCATCCTCAAGTGGATCAGGCTTTTGTTTGTGCAAATCTGGATATCCGCAATGCTACAAAAATCACGGCAAATCGCGTAGATCACGGTCGACCGGTGAGTAAAGCTGTTCGGCAAATCAAAACCTAACGGCGCGAACCGACGAAATCGGTGAGTAAAGCTGTTCGGCAAATAAAAAAGAACGGCGCGAGCCGACAAAGTCGGTGAGTAAAGCTGTTCGCCAGGCCAAACACCTCAATCGTCGCGTGTGGCCTTGATCACAGCGGCGGTTGTCCCCTGCTGGATCTCGAGATAGTCGGCATACTGGCTCTTGGTGAGGACCCGTTTCATCTGTTTCTTCTCCCAGGACTCAATCGCCTGGAGTTCCGTGGATGCCGCCCTCAACTGATCAAACACCGGCTTGGCCCGAGGATCAATTTTGAATTTCGCAAACACCTCGACGATTTCCGCTTCGGACTTGTCGAGTATTTTCTTGATGACTGGAAGCTGCTTGGCAGAAAATTTCATCCGGACAAGAATCTGCGGATCGTAAACTGTGCCGTCTGTACCGGCCGCATGGACCGGCGCTGGCGACTGACCGGCAAGCAGGCCGCTCAGCAACAATCCGAAAAACAGATTTTTCATTGCAGACATATCAAACTCCCCGCCAACACAAGTACACCCTACTTCGGCTAATTCCTTGCAGGTTTTCAAGGCGATTTGGCGGCATATGGGTATAAAGATTCAATTTTGAGCAACGCACAGATTGATATTACACTATAGCCCATGTCAAACAATGCGCCTTATCTGGTGGTTGGAGGTGGTCCAACAGGCCTGACAGCCGCGCTGGAGATGTCACGCCGGGGATTGCCGGTTCACATCATCGATGATGATTTTGGCCCCAGTCCGGAAAGCCGCGCACTGGCCATTCATGCGCCAACGCTGGACATGCTGGAAGCATCCGGGGTTACGCAACTCCTGCTGGCTGCCGGTAACAGGATTCGCAATATCATTGTGCATGAAAAGGGGCGTGTCATCCTGACGTTGCCCTTGTCCGACATTCCGCATCGTTATAATTTCATTCTGGCCCTGCCGCAATCGCACACCGAACAGATTCTCACAGATGCCCTGGCAGAAACCGGCATCCAGCTCGATTACGGCACACGTCTGGAAAGTTTCTCATGCACCGGGAATGGCGCGACGGCCACGTTGACGGCGAATGCCAAACGCCAGCAGATTGAAGCCAGAGCTATCATCGGTGCCGATGGGGCCCACTCGATCGTGCGCAAGCAGGCCGGTATCAGTTTCGATGGCGAAAGCAAACCGCAACAGTTCGGCCTGGCAGACATCACGCTGGACGATTGGCCATGGCCGTTTGACACCGCAGTTGCAGAATTTCTCGATGACGGCATCGTTGGTTTTATCCCCATGGGAGACGGTTTCGGCCGTCTGATCAGCAACCGGGAACATGCACTTGATGCTTCACCGCATGGCGCCAGGATCGGCCAGGTAGGCTGGACCTCGACCTTCCGCGTCAGTTACCGGCAGGTGGAAACCTATCAGCGCGATTGCGTATACCTCGCAGGCGACGCAGCTCATATTCACTCTCCGGCCGGTGGCATGGGAATGAACCTCGGCATGGTTGATGCTGCCACATTGGCGCGGTTGCTTGCTGAGGGAGCCGAAGACCAATACACAAGGCTCAGACATGCTGCCGGGCAGACGGTATTGAAGCAGACTCGCGGCAATACGCGCGTCATGACGAGGCGTGGCCCCCTGACGAACTTCATCATCCACCACCTCGCACCGCTTGCCTTGTCTATCGGCCCGCTGAGACGAAAGCTGTTGAGCGGGCTTGCTGGTATCGACTTGCCTGCAACCTGGCGCTAGTTTTCCGTATGTTTCGTGTCATCCTGACAACCGTGTTCATGTTTGCCGGCATCGCCGTCTGCATCGCCGGCGATGCCGGGAAAGGCGAAGCTGTCGCAATTGAACATTGCCGCCGGTGCCATGTCATCCCCGGTCAGAACAATATGAGCATCGGCAACTCCCCATCCTTCAAGGCCATGGTGCAGTCCAGGGCGGAAGACTGGCGGCACAAGTTCGAGGTATTTTATGCATTGCGCCCACACCCGAGCTTTGTGATCATCCGGGAATTCCGCACCGCCCCCGAATTTCCTCTTGGCATAACACCCGTCATCATCTCCGTTGACGATCTGGAGCACCTGATGGCTTATGTAGACAAGCTCGCCCTGGACCTTCGCAAATGAACCAGCAATTTATCCTGACGTCAGCAGATCTGGCCAGACCGACCGCCATGGCATTATCAGATGTCCTGGAAGCCTGTCCCTGGCCCGAGGCCCTTGCCGTCTCCATGGTGGAGACCGATGAGTCCCGGGATCTGTGGCGAATCGAAGCGATCTATGCAGATCAACCTGAAGCCGGCGACATTGATGAGGCCCTGCGCCGCGCCGGTCTGGGTAACACGGAACTGAGTATAGATGCCGTACCGCAAAAAGACTGGGTGCGCGAAAGCCTTGCCGGTCTTGCCCCGGTTATCGCCGGTCGCCTGTTTGTGCACGGCAACCATGATCGCCAGCTGCATCCACCGGGAACAATCAATATAGAAATCGATGCCGGCCTTGCCTTCGGCACCGGTCATCACAACACAACGCGCGGATGCCTGCTGGCCGTTCAACGAGCACTGAAATCATACCAACCGGTCAATTGCCTGGATGTGGGTTGCGGGTCCGGCGTGCTGGCGATCGCAGTCTGTAAACTGACCGGAATTCCCGCCATTGCCAGCGACATTGATGCTGATGCGGTCAAGGTCAGCGCGGACAATGCCCGCATCAACGGCACCGCGCACCTGATGCGCTGCGTGACGGCGGCAGGACTGGACCATCCGTCAATTTCCGCACACGCACCTTATGATTTGATCCTTGCCAATATTCTGGCCCGGCCACTGATGTCGCTGGCACCGGCAATTGCCAGGGCACTCAGCACACGCGGCAGGCTGATACTGTCCGGCCTGACAAGCGACCAGGTCCGCATGGTACGTGCATCGTATCTTGCCCAGGGCTTGTGCATCGTCGACACGCTGATCGATGCCAACTGGGCTACATTGACGCTGGCCCGAAAACAAAGAGGGATGGCCTGAACCATCCCTCCCGAAACTCATACTTTAAACAGATGCAGAAACGCTGTTGGTTTAGCGGCCCCAGACATGTGCCCGAATTTCAGAGCGATCCAGACCGATGTCTGCAAGCATTCTGTCATCAAGGGCTTCAAGGCGAGTCTGTACCCGGCGGCGATGTGCATAGGTTTTCACATTTTTCGCGATACGGCTCAGTTGCCCAACAAAGTCGAGACTGGCTCCATCGCGCATTTCAACAGCACGGTTTGCGACGACGACGACCATTTCATTTCTCCATTTCAAAGTGGCACCGGCTATTTTATACCTGAATTCCGGTGCTGATTAAGTTTAGTGCCGCACTTTTTATTGCGCCGCACAATTTGTATGCTCCGTATATGTTGAGTGCATGATTTTTTACCAGAGACGTTTTGATATCCCTGATATGCGCACCGCGCATATCGATATTTACGACCGGTTAACGGTTACGGTGAACGGAATTTAATTACGTAAAATCAACGCGTTATAAAGGTGTTCTGTATTCTGAACACCCGCACCTTTTGTCCAAAGCTCCGACCACGTAGCATTGCTGCTTCAAAAATCGATTGTTGCACATAAAACCGGCATCTCGAGCCGCCTGGATTTGTTGCGATTACTGCATTGCACAATTCAAAGTTGCGACGGAATCAGCCCACGCGATGCATTGCCCATATACGCTGTCTCGGTTAGTCTCGCGCGATGTTTCAGAATTTTGCAGACACCAACCAGCGTCATCTCACACCAGCCCGCATTGCAGCCCTTCGATCCCGGCTGGACGCCTTGGGAATCGATGGCCTGATCATTCCGCGTGCCGATGAGTTTCAGGGCGAATATGTCCCGGCCGGTGCCGAACGCCTGAACTGGCTGACAGGGTTTTCCGGCTCAGCCGGAAGCGCGATAGTCCTTGCATCAGCAGCTGCCATCTTCATTGACGGGCGCTACACCCTGCAGGTGCGTGACCAGATCGATCTCGATCTCATCACACCGTTGCAGGTGCCTGAAGCCTCACCATACGACTGGGTGACCAAACACATTTCCAAAGGCGGAAAACTTGGCTTTGATCCGTGGCTGCTCACCATCCGGGACGCTGAGCGGTTTGATGCGGCATGCCGCGAGGCAGGCGCTGATCTGGTTGCGCTCGACACAAACCCGATTGACAGCATCTGGCAGGACCGTCCGCCGGCTCAGGCCAGACCGGTCGAGCAGCAACCGTTGCAATTTGCCGGCACGTCCACCGCGGACAAACTGCGTGACATTGCCAACGGCTTGCAACAACGCGACGCCAGTGCCTGCGTGCTCACCCAGACGGATGCGGTTGCATGGCTTTTCAATATTCGCGGTCACGACATTCCCCATACCCCTGCCGTGCTGGCATTCGCCGTTGTTCACAGCGATGCCTCAGCCGATCTGTTTCTGGACCCGACCAGAATTGACGAAGCTGCCCGCGACGCGCTGAACCAGGCCAATGTCCGCCTGCTGGCGCCCGGCCTGATGATCGACACATTGCAAACGCTCGGGTCTGCTGAAGCGGTGATTGAACTTGATTTCCAGTGGGCAGCAGAAGCACTTCGGCGCGCGCTGACAACGTCCCATGCGACGGTCAGGCATCACGAAAGTCCATGCACCCTGCCGCGGGCAACAAAAAATCGCGCCGAACTCGAAGGTGCACGCGCGGCTCACCTGCGCGATGCGGTACCAATGGCGCGGTTTCTGCGCTGGATGGACGTCAATGCACGTTCAGGCGAACTGGATGAGATCTCTGCGGCCCGCAAGCTGGAAGCGCTTCGCGTGGAAACCGGTGAACTGCGTGATCTGTCTTTTGACACCATCTCGGGCACCGGGCCGCATGCCGCCATTCCTCACTACCGGGTGTCTGAAACCAGCAATTTGCCAATCCGGAAAGATCGTATCTATCTGGTTGATTCCGGTGCGCAATATGTGGATGGCACAACCGATATTACCCGAACGATCATTGCTGGCACACCGACCCCTGAAATGAAGGATCGTTTTACCCGGGTGCTGAGAGGCATGATCAACCTCTCGCGCGCCAGATTTTCGCCCGCAACCACTGGCGGACATCTCGACTCGCTGGCCCGGGGCCCCCGATGGGAAGCGGGTCTCGACTTCGCTCATGGCACCGGCCACGGTGTTGGCAGCTATCTGTCTGTGCATGAGGGCCCGCAGCGGTTTTCTAAGGCAGACCGGACAGTGCTGCAGGCCGGCATGATCGTGTCCAATGAGCCGGGTTACTACAAGGCTGGCGATTACGGCATCCGTATCGAGAACCTGCTCGTGGTGCGCGAGGCTGCCTCGGTTGAGGGCGGCGAACGGCCTATGCACTGGTTTGAAACCCTGACGTTCTCGCCCATTGACCGAAATCTCGTCGATCCGTCCATCATGAACGATGCCGAACTGGACTGGCTCAACGACTATCATGCGCAGGTCATCAGGAAAATCTCACCGCGGCTGGAGAGCGATGAGGATCAGGCCTGGCTGAAAGCTGCCTGCGCGCCGATCAACCGATAAGTGTTCGCAGCGCCACCACGCTGGCGACACCAGCCGCCGCCGCGACAAGCAGGGGCAACCGAAACGCGGCAATGACGGTAATGCAGGCGGCTATTGTCTCTGCCAGACCCGTTGCCAGCACCGTGGGCGCGATGACCGCCATCAACACCGCCGGCGGCAAGGCGTCCATGGCAGAACGGGCCCTGCCCTTGACACCGGCAAGCTGTGTCAGCCACAGACCGGCTATGCGGGTCAGATAGGTCGCCAGCGCCATGCCGATGATGACCAGCGCCGTATTGGTATCCAGGCTCACGACGGCATCACTCCGTCGGTTTTCTGCTCGTCGATTTCTGCGTGCAGCGCAGCAGCCACGCCGACACCGGCAAAGGCGCCTGCCATGATGTACCAGGCGCCGGGCACCAGCAGGTGCACTGTCGCCGACACTGCACCGCTGCATGCCAGCACCACCCCGGTGCGCCAATTGCTCCAGAAGCCGACCAGAATACAGATAAACACGGCGGAAAACGCGAAGTTGAAACCGTAGGCAGACGGATCGCCAAGCCCGCGACCGATCACAGCCCCCAACAGGCATGAAGATGTCCATACAAGCCACATGGAAACCCCGATACCGAAATAATAGGCAGGCGTCAGGCCTGCCTCGCGAACCCGGCGTTCGGCAAAGGCCCAGGCTTCATCAGAGAGAAAAAACATCGCGACATACTTTGTCGGTCCGCTGAAACCGGTCATCGACCGTCCGAGACTGGCCGTCATCAGGACGTGACGCACATTGACCACAAGTGCGGTGAACACCAGCAGACCAAGCGGTGCCGGGTCAGCCCACTGGTCGATGGCGACAAACTGCAGCGCGCCTGCAAACACTGTGGCACTCATCAGCCAGACTTCAAATGGAGACAAACCCTTGACGACCGCCAGAGTGCCGAACAGCACCGCTACGGGTGCCGTGGCAATGAGCACCGGCAGGATGGCGATTGCCCCTGCTGAGAACTCTTGTGACCTTGCACCCATGTTGCCTATCCCAGCACTTGCCGCATGACGACAACTGTAGCCATGGCAACAACAATGACAACCGCCATGGGTGCCCGTAGACCGACGATAACCGCAGCCGCGCCCGCAATGGCTTCCGGCAAACCCTGGGTCAATGCAGCCGGTGCAGCAACAGCCGTCAGAACGGCAACCGGCATCGCTTCAAAGGCAGCCGTTGCTATCGGGCCAAGCTGCGCCCGCGCCATGATAACTGCGCCGCCGGCCCGCATGGCAAAGGTGGCCAGCGTCACCAGCAGGATGAGCGACATGTTGTAGGCGTCCAGCGTCATGGCGTTGGCGCCAGCATGGCCCTGCGCCAGGCCATGACTGCCGCCACCAGCACGCCCGCCATCGCGCCAACGAAAACGTAAACAGCGCCCAACCCGGCGAGCTTGCAGACAATCGCAGTACTGCCACTTGCAATGGCTACCGGCACGGCTCCCGACCGTTTCCAGAACGGCAGCGCCAGTGCGATGAAAATGCCGACAAACGCGAAATCCAGGCCGAACTTCGCGGGGTCTTCAATCAGGTTGCCCAGCAACGCTCCGACCAGCGTGCCCAATACCCAGATAAGATAGATCGGCACGGTGATGCCCGCAATGAAGGCAAATGTCACCTGCCGTGTCAGATGGCGCACCTCGCTCATGCCCCAGGCAGGATCGGTGAGTGTTGCGATGGTCAACCAGCGCTCTACAAACGAAAAATGGTTGATCTTTCGGCGAACGGAAGCAGCCTGCAGTGCAAACCGGACATTGATGGAAATCGCAGCCAGCATCACCAGCAGCCAGGCTTGCGGTTCATGCCAAACCTCAAGCGCCAGCATCTGCCCGCCACCGGCAAACACCCCGGCACTCATCAAGGTGGCCTCAAGCGCTGACAGACCCTGCTGCACACTGGCCGCACCGACGATGAAGGAGAACGATATCGGTGCAACCAGTATCGGCAGAACCAGCCTGAGGCCGTCCAGAAATTCCTGTTTCGCAGTGGTCATGAATATCTTTGCAAGGAAAGCATGAAAGAACCCCGGACTTGCATCATTCAGGTGCCGTGCGCAAGACCGAATGCCGCCGGGCTGAATTGCGTTAATGTGGGTCGAACGGCTGTCTTCGCTTCGCTCAGGCCGTTCTTGTTCGCTGGGATAACGGTAGCGAGACACTCCAATCCGAGGCACGGAACGTGCCGAGGCAAGTCCGACCGGCCGTCGCACGAAGTGCGCCCCAGCGGAGCGCAGCCGAAGGCTGCTGGCGTGAGCGGAATAAAATGTCAAACGCAATGGTTGCCGATGGCGAGTATGGATCCCCGGGACAAGCCCGAGGATGAAAATTGTAAAAAAATCAACCCCACTCTCACATGTCATCCTTGGGCTTGTCCCAAGGATCCACTTCACAGCGTGCCGTGATGAACTCCCCTCCGAGGCACGAAGTGCCGAGGCAAGGCCGACTGGCCGCCGCACGAAGTGCGCCCCAGCGGAGCGCAGCCGCAAGGCTGCTGGCGTGAGCGGCATAAAATGTCCATCGCAAATGGTTGCCGATGGCGAGTGTGGATCCCCGGGACAAGCCCGAGGATGACAATTGTATAAAAAATCAACTCCATTCTCAAATGTCATCCTTGGGCTTGTCCCAAGGATCCTCAGCACTGGTTGCAGTGATGGACTCCACTCC